>CAYMRN010000120.1:0-5637 GCA_964392855.1 uncultured Sphaerochaeta sp. | reverse complement strand
GTACAGTTTGTTTCTCAAAAGCCTAAAAATATTCGGCTTCAAGTCCTTTCCGGACCCTGTAAGCCTAGACTTCTCAAGTGGGATAACCAGCCTTCTTGGTCCCAACGGTTGCGGGAAAAGCAACATCGTTGATGCCATCAAGTGGGTGTTGGGTGAACAGTCAACCAAGACCTTACGGGCAGGCCGCATGGAGGATGTCATCTTCAATGGAACGGACACTCGCAAACCTCTGCAGGTAGCAGAGGTGAGTCTTGTCGTATCCAATGAACAGGGGCTCCTTCCCAGCGACGAGAGCGAAATTGAGATCAAGCGCAGAATCTACCGTAGCGGTGAGAGCGAATACTATATCAACAACTCCCGGGTCTTGCTCAAGAATATCAAGGAGCTCTTCTTTGATACAGGGGTAGGCAAAAGCGCCTACTCCATCATGGAGCAGGGTAAGATTGACCAGATACTCTCCTCCCGTCCTGAAGACCGAAGGTACATATTTGAAGAGGCTGCAGGTATCTCGCGCTTCAAATCCCAAAGCCAGGATGCTGAACGCAAACTGGCACGGACTGATGAGAACATCATGCAGGTGGAGACCATCCTGCGCGAAGTCCGGCGTAGTTACGAGACCAAGAAGAACCAGGCAGCGAAGGCCATCTCGTATCGTGAGCTGAAGAGGGAGCAGTTTGCCCTGGAAGTCGATGTGCAGCTCTCCACCCTCAAATCCTATATCATGCTGCAAAACAGCAAGGAAGAGCAGAAAATTAGGGGCGAGAAGGAGCTTGAGGAACAGAGGGGAGCCCTTACCTCCTTTGATGACTCCATAACAGAGCTCCAAGAGACAATGAGAGGTTTGGGGGCCAAACGCATAGGGATACAGACAGAGTTGCAGCGCCTTGATGAGGCCATTAAGGGAAGGGGTGACAAACTTGATCTCCTGACCCAACGCTTTCGTGACTTCCTCCTGCAAAAAGATCAGGCAGCGGATCGCTCACTCACCATCATGGAGCACCTGGAACGTGACAAGCAGGCCATAGATGAGAAATTCTCCATCATGGCTGATATTGACGATTCGATCGAGCAGCTGAAGGCTGAGATCGAGAAGAATCAAGATGGCATCAACAAGACGCGAAGCCTCATCACTAGCCAGAACCAGGAGATTACCGAAACAGAGGTTGAGGACATCGCCATCGATGAGCAGATGGACCTGCTCACTGAGAAGCTGAAAGAGCTCACCGACATCATTGTCATTGAGCTTGAGGAGAAGCTTAAGGCCTCAGGGTACAACCTTGAAGAGAAACAGGCCTCCTTGTCGGCCTTTGAGGAACGTCTGGAGCATATTGTCTCTTCTGTCGTTGCCCACGAGCAGTTTTTGGAAAAGCTGAAGAGTGCAGGGGTCTCCTCTGATGAACTACTCTTGGGGGAGATCAAATTCCAGCGTACGCTAGGCTCAAGCCTCTCTTCCCTGCGTCACCTCTTCGAGACATACCTCAGCCACGAGGCATCCTTCATCGATGATCTGATCTCACCGGAAGGCATTATCACTGAAAAGCATAGGGTGGACAGTTTGCTTGCAGAAAAACGCAAGGCACTGCTTTCCAACCGTGAGAGGATCAGTTACCTGCGAGAAGAGAACGCCTCACTCTCCTCATCCCTGGAGGCCTACCAGGAAGCTGTTTCCGACCAGAGAGTCGCCCTGAACCAGCTGGAGGGGCAGAGAAACAGTGCCAAGGAGTGGATAGCCAACCTGCAACGTTCTGTTACCGAGAAAGAGTACGAGTACCGTGATGCGGTGAACATGAGTGAGACTGCACAGGAACGTATCTATGAGACACAGGAGGATATCCGTTCAGTCGAAGCGGAAGTAAAGGAGATGAAGGCAACCATAGCCTCCTTGAACGAGGAACTCAAAGACCTCATCGTCGAGATAGAGGATTTGGGTTCTGCCATCAGGAGCAAGCAGGAGATGAAGACCTCCTCCTATGAGAGGCTGCAGAGCTTACGGGGCGATACGGAAAAGCTTGGCTACCAGATAGAGCAGCTAGGGATAAACATCACTTCCATCTATACCAATTTCTTTGATACCTACGGCAAGAGCCTGAAAGAGTATGAGAGCCGTCTCACCGAGGACATTGTGGACATCCCTGTCTTGAAAGCACAGCTGGATGAGGTTAAGAAAAAGATCGCTTCAATGGGCTACATAAACCAGATGGCCGAAGAGGAGTTTTCGGAAGTTAAGGAGCAGTATGATTTCCTTACCAAGCAGATGGATGACCTCACCAAGGCAAAAGAGGATCTGGCTGCGGTTGTGCTGGAGATCAAGACCAGGAGCGAAGAGCTATTCCTCGATACGTACAAGAAAATCTCGACAAATTTCCAAGAGATGTTTCGCCGCTTGTTCGGTGGGGGGAGGGCGGATCTCAAGCTCATCGATCCTGAGGATGTACTTACAAGTGGTATAGATATCCTTGCCCAACCTCCGGGAAAGAAGCTTACCCATCTCTCCTTGCTCTCCGGAGGGGAGCGCTCCATGACTGCAGTGGCCCTGCTATTTGCAACCTATCACGTAAAGCCTTCGCCCTTTTGTGTCCTGGATGAGATCGATGCAGCCTTGGATGACAGGAACATCGGGTTTTTCCTTTCACTGCTGCAGGAGTTTGCAAAAAAAAGCCAATTCATCATCATTACCCATAACAAACATACGGTCATGGGAAGCGATACCTTGTTGGGGGTGACCCAGGTGGAAGCAGGAGTCTCAACAATGGTCAGCTACCGCATAGATAAGGTGGAAGGCGAGCCTGTAATCCTTAACGATGAGGCTAGGGAGGTCTTCTTTGATGAGACAGGTTCAGAGCAAACGATGCCTTGACACCACGTCCCCCATTGCGGTATAAGATGTAACTTGTATGAGTATGACAATAGAGAAAAATTGTGTTTGATTCAATAAGTGAAAAATTTTCTGGCATTATGCGCACGCTGGCTGGAAAATCCAGATTAACAGAGAAGAATATCCAGGACGCCGTTGAGGAAATCAAGGTCGCCCTGCTTGATGCTGACGTAAACTTACGTGTTGTCAGACGCTTCATAAATGGAACCATGGAAGATGCGATGGGGGATAAAGTCCTCGCTTCCATTGATCCTGGCCAGCAGTTTGTGAAGATTGTCTATGACCGGATGGTCGCACTTCTTGGGGATGAAGAGAAACAGAAGCTGCTTCTGAAGGGCCCTGACACCACCACAGTCATCCTGATGATGGGGTTGCAGGGTTCTGGTAAGACGACAACCAGCGCAAAGCTGGCCCAAAGGCTTAAGAAGGAGGGCAGGAGGCCGATGCTGGTGGCAGCCGACCTTGTACGCCCTGCAGCCATCCTGCAATTGCAGGTCCTTGGTGACTCGATAGGGGTTCCTGTCTTTACCATCGAAGGGGAGAAGGACCCTGTAAAGGTTGCTTCCAAAGCGCTGAAGCTTGCCAAGAAAGAGCAGCATGACATACTGATCGTTGATACAAGTGGACGCATGCATCTTGATGAGATACTCATGGGCGAGATCACACGCATCAAGGATGTGCTCAAGCCGGATGAGACGCTGTTTGTCGCTGATGCGATGACCGGCCAGAATGCTGTCAGCATCGCCCAAGAGTTTGAAAATAAAGTGGGCATTACCGGTGTCGTGCTTTCCAAGTTCGACAGCGACACACGCGGTGGTGCGGCATTGTCGCTACGTTCTGTTGTCGGCAAACCTATCAAGTTCATCGGTGTGGGCGAGAAGATAGAGGACCTGGAGCCTTTCTATCCTGACCGTATAGCCAGCCGTATCCTGGGAATGGGTGATATCGTCTCCTTGGTCGAGAAGGCACAGGAGACCATCAGCGAAGCCGATGCCCTGAAGATGCAGGAGAAGATGGCGAAAAACACCTTCGACCTGCAGGACTATCTGGACCAGCTGAACCGTATGGATAAGATGGGTTCTATGGAGCAGATCCTTGATATGATTCCTGGGGCCAAGGGACAGATCAGCGAGGATGATCTGGACAAGAAAGAAATTATCCGAGAAAAGGCAATCATCTGCTCAATGACCTATGCGGAACGAGCTAATTACCGTATAATAGGTCCCACTCGGAGAAAGAGAATCGCTTTAGGAAGTGGGACCTCGCTCTCCGATGTGAACAGGATGATCAAGAAGTTTGAAAAAATGCGACTTACCATGAGGAAGTTAGCAAAAAATAAAAAATACCAAGCTGCAATGCTTAAACAGATGGGTATGTAGAGTTGAATTCGTAGGAGGAATTGAAGTGAGTACAAGCATGAGACTGAAGCGGTTTGGATCCAAGAAAAGACCTGATTATAGAATAGTCGTAATGGATTCCAGAGCTACACCAACAAGCCGGACCCTTGATGAGGTCGGACAGTATCACCCGCTTTCCAACAAGGAAGACCAGGTGGTTCTCGATGTGGAGAAGATCAAAAGTTGGATTGCCAAGGGGGCACAGCCAAGCGATACCGTCAGACAGTTGCTTAATCGCAATGGCATAACCATTACCAGAACTGTCCAGGAATAAGTTCCAGGAGAACGTTGTGGAAAAGGATCTTGTTGAATACATTGTGAAATCCTTAGTTGATGTCCCTGATGCAGTCAGCATCAATGTGGTTGAGGGCGAAAAGTCCACAATCCTAGAGCTGACCGTTGATAATGGTGATATCGGCAAGGTAATAGGCAAGCAAGGGCGCATTGCAAAGGCTATCAGGACCATCCTGAGTGCCTCGGCCACCAAAAGTGGCAAACGTGCCGTGCTGGAAATCTTGGATTGATTATGGAAGAGTTGCTCTATACTGCTACCGTACAAAGTACCTTTGGTATCCTCGGTGAAGTAAAAATCCTCCCCAACAATGACGACTGTAGCCACTTGAAGAAACTCAAGACGGTATTGTTGCGTTATAAGGATGGAACAGAGCGTACTGTTGTCATTGAGAAATTCAGGATGCAAGGCAAACAGGCCCTGATGAAATTCGCCGGGTATGATAACCCTGAGGATGCTAGGACTCTTGCAGGCTGTCGCCTGATGGTTGAACGAAGCCAAGCTGCTCCCCTTAAGAAGGGCCAGTACTACGTCACCGATCTCATCGGATGTGCCTTGGTGCATGAGGGAGAAGAGTTGGCGACTGTAGAGAAAGGTCTTGATGGGGCACAGAGTGTGCTGCTGGAAGTGGTTGCCACTGACGGCAAACGATATATGGTTCCGTATCTGAATGAGTTTATCGGTGCAGTAGATATTGAGAATCGTACCATTGAACTGAAGACCCCGTGGATCTTGGCGTGAAGATTCATGTAGTCACGCTCTTTCCTGAGATGATAGAGGGGTTTTTCAAGAATTCAATCATGAAACGGGCTGTAGAGAGCCGTTTGGTACAGTACGACATAATCGACTTCCGGCAATTTGCCAAAGGTCGTCATCGCAGTTGTGATGATGCCCCTTTTGGTGGAGGTGCCGGTATGGTTATCCAGTGTGCTCCCCTGTGTGATGCCCTTGATTCAATTGGGGCAAAGGCCAAGCGAGTGGTGTATCCCTCACCCTCGGGAAAACTGTTTACACAGGCGTATGCCCAAAACTTGAGCCTAGAAGACGAGCTGGTCTTCATCTGCGGTCATTAC
>CAYMRN010000119.1:0-5666 GCA_964392855.1 uncultured Sphaerochaeta sp. | reverse complement strand
GTCTACCGTGTTGGCCTTACGGCTACCCTCATCCGGGAAGATGGACGGGAGGACGAGGTTTTCTCCCTCGTGGGGCCCAAACGTTTTGACGTGCCCTGGAATGAGCTGCAACAGCAGGGTTTCATCGCAGAGGCATTCTGTCACGAGATACGTGTAGACCTTCCCACCGAACTGGAGATCCCCTATGCAGTGGGCAACAAGCGAGAGAAGTTTCGCATGGCAAGCGAAAACCCTCTGAAGCTTGATGTGGTCAAGGCCTTGGTAGACCGTCATCCCGATGACTTTATCCTCATCATCGGGCAGTACATATCCCAACCGGAGACCATTGCAGGGATGTTTGGCCTGCCCATCATCACCGGCAGCACTCCAAATGCCAAGCGAGAGGAGCTCTACCGTCTTTTCAAGGAGGGGGATATTAACATCCTGGTGGTGAGCAAGGTGGCAAACTTTGCCATCGACCTCCCTGATGCCTCAGTTGCCATCCAAGTCTCCGGGACCTTCGGTTCCCGAAGTGAAGAGGCACAACGCCTAGGGCGCATCCTTCGCCCCAAGGACCGGGCAAGTTTTTTCTATTCCATAGTGACACGCTACTCCAATGAAGAGGAGTTTGCGGCAAATCGACAAAAGTTCCTTGCAGAGCAAGGATACTCATATAAAATAGAGGTATGGCCACATTGACTGAACATGCAAAAGAAGCTTTCAAAACGCTACTAAACAGATATTCTGAAGAGAATTATTTCTATATAGCCCGTAACTATCTGGGGTTGATAACCACACCGTTTCATAAGCCCGCTCTTACGACCAAGCTGTGCAACTTCTTCTCTCTCCCTGAGATAGAGGAGAAGGTGCTCTCCCTCATAGACAAGAAGGACCAGATCATTCTGAGCCTTGTCAACATCGCCGGTCCCCTTACCGGAGAAGACATCATCAGCCTCCTTAAGGACCGGTACAGCTACGGCAATCTTGTACGACGGGTCTCAAACCTGCAGGAACGCATGCTCTTGCTCAATGACGGGGGAGTGTTGATCTTCAATCCGCTCTTTGATGAGAGGATACGAAGCATCTGCTCTCTCAAGCCTCTCTTTGGAGAAGAGACCACCCCTGCCCAGAATGGGGCATACTGCTCCACGGAGTTTGTCCGTGCCTACCTGAACCTGGTGGACAAGGATTCCAGGATCACCTACAAGGAAGATTACGGCTCCCTCTTCCCCTCATTCAGCTCCGAGCAGGTAAAGCTGCTCTTCGCCCTTCTGGGGGAGAGCTTGTCCACCCAGGGCATCATAACCGGGGACAAGAAATTTGCAGTTGATTTTGAGAAGGCCCAGAGCCTGCTCTCCCTCAATGACCGCCAGTTGCTCTGCCTTCTGATAGCAGCACCCTATACCAAGGAGAAGGAGAGGGCCAAGGCTGTGGATTTTGCAAACAACCTCTTTGCTCTCCTGCAAAAGATTGGCGCCTGCGACACCCAATCGCTGCATCTCCTGCTCAGGGTCCTCGCCCTCAAGGCCGGAGTAGAGTGCGATGAGTCCTCCCTGCTTGAGAAACTGAGCACTTTGGGCGTGCTGAGACTTGATGAGGTGTGGCATGCCAACAATATCGAGGAGGAGACTGGGCGTACGACACTGGTCATCGACAGCGACAACACCATAAGCTACAGCGGCAGCTGTACAGCAGACGATATCCTCTACCGTTTCTCAGACCTGACGGTCCTTGACCGACAGACCAGCTACCAGGTCACAGCCCAGAGCTTTACCCGTGGGCTGGACGGCAACCTCACATGGGAGGAGATCCGTGCCTATCTGGAGAAGAACAGCTATCCAAAGATGAGCGAATCACTTTTGAAGATGCTTGGCATCACGCACGAACGGTACCAGCAGATAACCATCTATGATGGGATCGTACTGGTCACCGAAGATAGGGTGACTCGCCTGCTTACCCAGCTGGAGAGCTTACAGGACCACATTGTAGCCACCATCGCACCGAATACCTTTCTGATGATGCGTTCAACCGAGCAGGTGTGGCGTAAAATCCTGGTACAGAGCGGTGTGCTGGTCCCGGCAAAACGTACTGGCGAATACCTTGAGATTGTAGAGGAGCGGGATAACCCACAGTTTGAGAAGCTGGTGGAGGAGAGCAAGGTGCAGCCGCTGGACATAGACACCCCCCCTATGCAGGAGATTGAGCCTGCACCTCTGGACAAGGTCCTGCGTATGAAGATAGAGACAGCAAAGCTTACCAAGGCTGAGCGTTCAGATCTTGAACAGCGCTTCAGGGCAAAGATGATCCTTGTAGAGGATCAGATTGTTGCCCAGGTGGTCAGTGGAGTGGTTGAGGCCGGTGGGTTCGACTATCAGGGCAAGGTAGGTCTCTGCCGAAATGCCGTGGGCAAGAAGAACATAGCCCTGCAGCTGATGCTCCCTGAGCAGGAGCTGATCGTCCAAGCGCTGGAAGTTGCCTATACCACTGAAAAGGAAGCGCTGCTGAAAGCGGCGGTCATGCCTGACATGGAGGTGAAGATCATCCCTGTCAGCAAGATATTCCTGGTAAGGCAGCTGCGCTACCACCTTGTATAGATTCTTAGATCTCCGGCTGTATCCAGTGGGGGTAGTGATAACCGCTGAACGCCTCGAACTGGAGCTTCCCCTGCTCTAGCAGCATCTCCGAGCCTCCTATGACACGACACCCGGCCAGTGAGGCCCTCTTGAAGAAGGGGGTCTCCCTTGGCTGGTAGACCAACTCAAAGACTATCTCCGTACCGCTGAAGACAAAGGAGGGGACAGGATCCTCATCCAGGTGAGGTTCCATGCCGACACTGGTCGTCTGGACGACCAGATCGAAACTTCCGCTGTAGAGGTTGCTGTTCTCCAGAGTGTCATAGCTACTCATCGTCTCGCCGGCAAGCTGGCGTGCCTTCTCCACACTCCTGTTCAGAATGGTCACCTTGACGCCATGGTTGTGCAAAGCCCAGACCACTGCCCTGCTAGCACCCCCAGCACCGATGACTAGGGCTGTACGTATCTTCTCTTGGGCGATCTCCTCTGCAATGGGAGCAAGAAACCCATAGTAGTCCGTATTGGTCCCTTTCCACATATTCTGAATCCGGGTTACGGTATTGCACGCCCCGATCTGCTTTACCTCACGCGTTATCCGCCCAAGATAGGGCTGGACGTTCTGTTTGTGCGGTACGGTCACTGAAAACCCATGGATCTGCAACATCTCGGCAAGCTTGAAGAAGGCACGTACCGAGTCAACGAGGAACGGCACATAGATCGCATTGTAATGGATGGCATCAAAGCCGGGGTTATGTATCTTGGGAGATGCTGTATGATAGACAGGGTTGCCGATGATGCCGAACACGTGGGTCTTCTCGTCCACCTTGTCAGCATGGTAGAGCTCGCTCATGGTCTTGGCAGAGAGGTGTCCCGGAGCTGCATGGGTATCAGAACAGAAGGTGAGCATCGAGCCGCACTTCTTGTACAGGAGGCGGGTGCAGATGCCAAACTCCCCCATACCGATGATTATCTTCTCCTTGATGGAGGAGAGTTCAGCTTGCACCCGGAAGAGGGAGATGATGTCCATCATGCTCGTAGGGGTGACCGCTGCCTTGGGGATGTCCCCTTTGGAGGCAAGCTTGGATATCCTGCCATAGATGTCAGAGGGGACACAGGTAAAGTCATGAAATGAGCGGATAATCCTCACCCCACGGTCTCTGAGCGATCGCTCAAGGTCCACCTTCTGCTCAAATAGCGGGTCCTTGAACCTGAGGTCGCTTTTTTTCACATCCTCTTCGATATCGACATAGGCAAAGTCGCCCTTGGCCGTCTCATAGAGGGTCTGCAAGCGTGACTTTTCACTTACCGAGCACGCACCCCCGTCGCTTTTGCGACGATACGTAAGTATGACCGGCAGGTCCACTGTCGAGGGAAACGATGCGGCTATCTTCTGTTCATCTATGCTAAGGTGATCGAGACGGAGCTCAGCGAGGGAAATCCACTCTCTGTTCTGTTCCACCAGACGCCGGTTCTCCTCTAAGGTCGAGCCGGTAAGGGTTATGCAAAGCACTGTAAACCTCCTGAAGTCGGGTGGATTGTCCTAGAACACATGCTTGTGTTAAGCTCATCATAACGTCAAATAACGGGCTTTTCAACACCCGTTTGCATAAAGGGGCAGTATAGTGGCAACATTGCAGGTACAAAACATGCACCTTGCATTTGCAGACAGGGATATTTTGGACGATGTTTCGTTCATCCTGACAGAAAAAAGCCGTAGCGCGCTGGCAGGTGGCAACGGAAGCGGCAAGTCCACGCTCATGAAGGTTCTCAGCGGCCAGATGGCCGCTGATAGCATGAGCGTGAGCAAGACACGGGACCTGCGCATCTCCTACCTGCCACAAAGCGACATTCTCTTTGAAGAGGGAAGTGTCTACTCAGAAGTGGAGAAAGGCTACCAGCGCTTCGATGCGATGCTTGAGGAAAAGAAATACCTGGAGCATGAGCTTGCCCTCTCGACAGAGGAGGAGAACACCTACCCTCTTCTGGTCCGGCTCTCAGCGATCCAGGAGGGGTTGCTGGAGGAGGGATACTTCTCGCGCAAGGAGAAGATCGAGCAGATACTCAGCGGACTGGGATTTTCGGCATCGGACTTCGACCGACAGTGCCTGGAGTTCTCCGGAGGGTGGCAGATGCGCATAGCCCTTGCCAAGGTCCTGGTCGAACACCCCACCATCATGTTGCTCGATGAGCCGACCAACTATCTGGACATAGAGGCCAGGTACTGGCTCAAGAACTATCTGAAGGCCTACTCCGGTGGCATCATGATAGTATCACACGACCAGGGATTCCTGGACGAGTGCGTTGATGAAGTGTTTGAGCTCTTCGCCGGCAAGCTCACCCGCTACAGCGGAAATTACAGCGACTACCTCGCGCAGCGGGAGCTTGAGATCGCCCAGCTGGAGGCTGCCTACAAGAACCAGCAGGAAAAGCTGGAGAAGACCGGGCAGTTCATTGAGAAGTTCCGCTACAAGGCTACCAAGAGCCGCCAGGTGCAGAGCAGGATCAAGCAGATAGAGAAGATGGAGATCGTAGAGGTCCCCTCCCATCTGAAGCAGCTCTCCTTCACCTTCCCCCCCGCCCCGCACAGCGGCAATGATGTGCTTATCGTGGAGAACCTGACAAAACAGTATGGGGAGCAGGTCGTGTTTGATGACTTCTCCTTTCAGGTGAACCGTGGAGAGAGGCTTGCGGTGACAGGCAAGAACGGATCGGGAAAAAGCACGCTGCTGAGGATGCTCTGCGGTGATGACACCACCTATGAGGGCTCGATACGCCAAGGCAGCGGCGTCAGCATCGGCTACTTCGCCCAGGATACGGAGAAGACGCTCGACCCCACGCTGACCGTCCTGGAGGAGGTCAGCAGCGTCGCTGCAACCGCCGACCTTCCAAAGCTGCGCACCTACCTGGGTTCGTTTCTTTTCAGCGGCGATGATGTCTTCAAAAGCGTCTCTGTTCTCAGCGGAGGGGAGAGAAGCCGACTTGCCCTGCTGAAGATCCTGTTGCACCCGGTAAACCTGCTTATCCTGGATGAACCGACCAACCACCTGGACATCAACGCCAAGCAGATGCTGCTCAAGGCCCTCAAGCACTATGACGGGACGATGGTCTTCGTCA
>CAYMRN010000118.1:0-5678 GCA_964392855.1 uncultured Sphaerochaeta sp. | reverse complement strand
TCCACACGCCCTGTCGCTTGTGAAGAACATGTTTGATACTGTAGGCAGGAATTCACCGAAAGAAATAACAGTCAGTAGAAATCTGCTCGCACTCTTGGAAAAGGGCTCGACCAGCTATAGGCTCACAGAGCTCCTGTTGGCAGATGAGGAGATCGAGGCACTGCAGGAGTATGCGAACACTGTCTCGATTAAACGAATGAACTATAATGACCATGGCCCTGTACACATGCGTCAGGTAGCCTATAACGGGGTGAAGATGCTCTCCTTTCTCAAGGACGCGGATGTCGCCACCTCGTTGGTCCTGGAGAACTCCGGAACGTATGAGGACAGCCTCTGTGCCCTTCTGCTTGCAGCTTTTCTGCATGACCTGGGGATGAGCGTCTCCCGTACCGAACATGAAATTACCGGCCTTGTCATAGCAAGGCCCATCATGGACAGGATACTCAAGGTCTTGTTGCCCGATGAGTTGGCCAGGCGCATAGCCATCATGAGTGTCGCAACCGAAGGGGTAATGGGTCACATGGCTTCCAGGAAGGTCTATAGCATTGAAGCGGGCCTGTTGCTGGTTGCCGATGGGTGCGATATGGAGAAGGGGCGGGCACGGATACCCATGAGCATCTCAACCGCTCCCAAGACAGGGGATATCCACAAGTACTCGGCCAACTCCATTGAAAAGGTCACCATAGAGAGGGGGGAGGAACACCCCATCCTCATCAATGTCGAGATGTCCAGCGTTGTGGGATTTTTTCAAATTGAGGAGGTGCTCCTTCCCAAGATCATGATGAGCAGCGCAAAAGAGCACGTAGAGGTATACGCAGGTGTCATCGGACAACCAAAAAAACGATATTTGTAGGAGAGTGCAATGATTGGAGTAATAGGAGAGGCCCTTATAGATTTTATCGGCAAGGGAAAAGCAGGTTCCTCAGTTAATTTTGCATCTCATGTTGGCGGATGCGGGCTCAATGCGGCTACTGCTGCCGCCAGGCTTCACTGTCCGGTGGGGTTCCGTGGCAAGAACTCCTCTGACATGTTCGGGGAGAGAATTCTGGAGCATATGGTGGACAATCATGTGCTGTTCGACCCTGCCCTTTGTGCGAGTCCCCTGCCTTCGATGATCGGTTTTCTCGATCTGGATGAGGCTGGCAAGGCAAGCTATGCATTCTACAGCAAGCACACCGCCCCCACCTCAATAGGGAGGGATGAGCTGCTCACCGCCCTTTCGGAACATTCGGATATTAAGGTCCTGCATATAGGATCGGTCTCTCTGGCAGTCGAGCCGGGATGTGATGCCATCCTTGCAGCTGTTGATATGTTCAAGCCGGCCCCTATAGTGTTCCTTGATCCTAATGTCAGGCCAACGGTGATCGAGGACTTCCTTGCATACCGCAAGCGCCTTGAGCTTGCCATCCAGCTTTCTGATATGATTAAGCTCAGTGATGACGACCTCTTGTTGCTCTACCCTGAGCTGAGTGTTGACGAAGCTGCCAAGCGGCTAAGCAAGGAGAGCGGATCGCACATCATCCTGACCAAGGGTAAGGAGGGAAGCACCTGGTACAGTCCCCAGAAGTTCACTGTTGATTCCCCTATAGTAGACCTGCCTGTCGTCGATACGGTAGGCGCTGGTGACACCTTCAGTGGCGCCTTGCTCTCTTTCTTGCATAGGGGAGGCTTCTTCGGAGCCGATGGCGAGGAGCCCCGTCTGCTGCCCCTCTCCAAGGCGACCATAGCCCAGGCGATGCGGTTTGCCAATGTAGCGGCCTCCATCAACTGTTCGCGCAAGGGCTGTGACCCCCCAAGCTTGGAAGAGGTCGAAGAACTCCTAGCCTCTTTGTAGTTGTTGCTTCTTGCCGGTAATTGACAGTACACTTAGCCCATGCTCAAGCAAACCAAAAGAAGAGTCATCCAGACCATCATCGCTGCCTTTGTTGCCATAGGCATCATACTCACAGCGGTGGTGCTCTGGAAATGGACCCATGCAATACAAGCAGACCAAGACCGCAAGAATCTGCAGAAGGTTCTGCGCACCATTGTAGCCGACCAAGGTGAGAGCGCCCTGCTCTCCCTTTCCGGCATTCCCGTCTCTGATATCTTTTATGGGGATGAAGGGCTCATCCTCTTTGAGGAAGGGCCACAAAGCTGGCGTTACAGTGCCTCTGAGATGCAGAATATCACCGTCTATGAGAAGGCTAACCGCAGTGTGGTACATATCACCACCACACTCGAGGCCCCGGTACACTCCTTTATGGATGTCCTGCCTGCACAGGGCACCGGCAGTGGGATCATTCTCTCCCTCGATGGCTACATCCTCACCAATGCCCATGTGGTGGAGAAGGCTAAGAGTTTGAAGGTGACCCTCTACAATGAACAGTCCTATCCGGCAAAGCTCATAGGTGTGGACAGCGAGGATGACCTTGCGGTGATCCAGATCACCGTTGATAAGGAGAGTTATCTCCATCCCATCACCCTAGGTACCAGTGCCGACCTCAAGATAGGGCAGAAGGTCATAGCCATAGGTAATCCCTTTGGCTATGACCGCACGATGACCGTCGGGGTGGTCAGCGGGCTGAACCGTCCGGTACGCACCAGTGAGGGCAAGATCATCATGGATGCCATCCAGACGGATGCTTCCATTAACCCGGGGAACAGCGGTGGCCCCCTATTGAACAGCAAGGCCGAGGTCATCGGCATCAACTCGTCGATTTACTCCACCAACGGCAATTCCCAAGGTATCAACTTTGCGATACCCATCGACACTGCGGTAGCCATCATCGGTGACCTCATCAAGTTGGGAAAGGTAAGCAGGGGATGGCTCGATGTCGCTATGGTGCAGCTCACCCCGCAGCTGGTATCCTATGCCAAGCTTTCGGTGGACAAGGGGGTGCTTGTCAGCCAGGTGGTGGGTGGGGGGCTTGCAGAGAAGGCAGGGCTCAAAGGTGGAACGCAGATGGTCCAGTACGGGACGAGTGTGATCTACCTTGGGGGGGATGTCATCACCGCCATCAACAAGAGGCCGGTCGATGATCTCAATGACCTGTATCTGGCCTTGCTCCATACCCGTAGTGGAGAGAAAGTGACATTGACGGTCAATCGCAAAGGTGAGACCAAGAAAGTAGAGGTGCAGCTCATCGAACGGAGTGCACAGCACGTGAGTGCGTTAGTAAGGTAGATGATGGACGAAGAGATACGAGTAGACGAACGATGGGGTGGATCACCCATAGAGAACATCCATGGTGAGGTCTCGTACGAGCAGAAGCCCTTTAAGGTGCATGCTGAGTACGAACCTGCTGGCGACCAGGCCCAGGCCATTGAGAAATTGTCACAAGGGCTTAAAAACGGGGATAGGTTCCAGACCCTCAAAGGGGTGACCGGAAGCGGCAAGACCTACACGATGGCCAAGATCATCGAGCAGATCCAACGCCCTACCTTGGTACTCTCCCACAACAAAACCCTCTCTGCACAGCTGTTCAGAGAGTTCAAGTCCTTTTTTCCTGAAAATGCCGTCGAGTATTTTGTCTCGACCTACGACTACTACCAGCCTGAAGCATATGTTCCCGGGCGAGATCTCTATATCGAGAAGGATGCGGACATCAACCAGGAGATAGACAGGCTTCGCCTCTCTGCCTCCTTCTCCCTCATGGAGAGGCGTGATGTGATCGTGGTGGCTACTGTTTCCTGCATCTTCGGACTGGCTAATCCAGTCTCTGTCAGGGATATGGTGCATACCTTTACAACAGGAGAGGCTTTCCATCACCACGATGTGCTGGATAAGCTGGTGAGGATGCAGTATGAGCGCAATGATGCCATCCTCAAACGGGGAGCCTTCCGGGTCCGTGGTGACATCATTGAGATCTGTCCCTCCTATCTGGAGAATGCGGTAAGGATATCCATAGACTGGGATGAGATCGCATCCATCCAGTGGTTCGACCCAGTATCTGGGGAGAAGCAGGAGATGGTCTCCTCCTATACCCTCTATCCTGCAAAACAGTTCGTCATGCCCCCCGAGCAGGTAAAGGCGGCAATCCAAAGGATCCGAAGTGAAATGGAGGACCAGGTGGAGTTCTTCAACAGCTCCGGCCGCCCTTTGGAGGCCGAACGTATCAGGACAAGGGTAGAGTATGACCTGGAGATGCTCCAGGAGATAGGGTACTGCTCCGGCATTGAGAACTACTCGCGCCCCCTCTCCGATAGGAAGGCAGGGGAGCGTCCGGCTGTCCTCTTGGACTATTTTCCCCCTGACTTCATCACCTTCATCGATGAGTCGCATGTGACGCTTCCCCAGGTGGGGGCGATGTATGAAGGGGACCGTTCGCGAAAGCTGAACCTGGTCAACTATGGCTTCCGCCTTCCCTCCGCCTTGGACAACAGGCCCCTGAAGGCATCCGAGTTCACTGAAGTGGTACAGCAGCGGATATTCGTTTCGGCAACACCTGGGAAGGTGGAGCTCACGGAGAGTAGCCAGATAGTGGAGCAGGTAATCCGCCCCACAGGCTTGTTGGACCCCGTCATAGATGTACGGCCCTCCGAAGGGCAGATGGAAGACCTCTATGCTGAAATTCGCAAGACCATTGCGAAGAACCAGCGGGTACTGGTCACAACCCTCACCAAGCGCATGAGTGAGGACCTTACCGATTACTTTGCCTCCCTTGGGCTGAAGGTCAGGTATCTGCACTCCGAGATTGAGACCTTTGAGCGGGTGGAGCTGCTCAGGGACCTGCGCCTGGGTGTCTTTGATGTGTTGGTCGGTATCAACCTGCTGCGAGAGGGCCTTGACCTGCCAGAGGTATCCCTTATCGGCATCCTTGATGCGGATAAGATCGGATTCCTCCGTTCGGCTACCTCCTTAGTCCAGATCATAGGGCGTGCTGCGCGTAACAGTGAGGGGCGTGTGATCATGTATGCCGACAAGATGAGCACAGCGATGGAGATTGCCATCAAAGAGACAAATCGCAGAAGGGAGATTCAGCTCGCCTATAACGAGAAGCATGGCATCACGCCCACCACCATCATCAAGGCAGTACAGGATATCCTTGAACGTGAGATGGAGGATACCAGGGAGAACCAGAAGCAGGACCTCGCAATCCTCAAGGGTGGGTATAACCTCCTCAGTGCCTCTGACCGCAAGAAGTATGTGAAAGCCTTGGAGAAGGAGATGCTCAAGGCGGCCAAGAACCTTGAGTTCGAACGTGCTGCGGTGATCCGCGATGAGATCGAGCTTATCCGAGACGGGCAGTTCATCTCCTAGAAGAGCCTCAGCGTATATGCACCTCCACTGATGGTGGGGTGCTGGTACTGCTTGAACAGTTGTTGTTTGCTATCAATCATCTGATTCTCAAGAATATATGCATAGAGGGAGTCTGTTGTCAGGACTTCCTTTTTCATGGCAGGTGAGCAGTCAAACAAGGTGTTGCTTGCATGATCCCATCCAAGACCATCAAGCAGGGCTTGGGTGAAATACCCATGGACATGTATAGCATTTTTAGGTTCCTTGCTGGTATTGTCCCCTGTTGTGGCGGCCAGTACAAATAGAGAGGGAGAGTATCGCTCTGAGGAGAAATAGGTAGCGAAGGCTTCATCGAGGAAACGACTCTTTTCAACCAGGGATACTGAAGATCCGCTGCCCTTTACAAAGGAGCCACAATAGCAACTATCCAGAATCAGTAGCTGTTTTCCAGGCAAGG
>CAYMRN010000117.1:0-5697 GCA_964392855.1 uncultured Sphaerochaeta sp. | reverse complement strand
TACCACAAGCCCCAGGATGAAAGATTTGACCAGAGCTAGGAATGGGCTTGGCCCCTAGGGTCTCCATCGATATTCTCATATGCAAGGAGATGGCATAGTATATGAGTAGAAGATCTGCTGTTGAGCGGTAGCGACACTATTGCAACTCGTCTAGAGCTTTCTGGAAAATCAGCCCGTCCAACGTCGATACCCTTATCGTCGATGGACGGGCTGCATGCTGTATGCTTTTGTCTGGCTGCTTGGTATGCTAGCGGTTCAGCGTATCTGTGGCGATACCCTCTGCAAGCTCAGACGTGAGGGCAAAGGTTTCACTTAAGGTAGGGTGTGGATGGATCGTCAGGGCAATGTCCTGGGCAACAGAGCCCATCTCAAGGGCCAGCATCGCTTCAGAGATAAGCTCGCCTGCATTCCTGCCACAGATACCAGCTCCCAGCAACCTTCCTGTCTTCTCGTCAAACAGGGCTTTGGTGACCCCTTCAGAGGCAACAGAACTTAGTGCCCTTCCGTTTGCCATCCAGGGGAAAGAGCCTTTCTTAACAGCTATTCCCTCCTTTTTGGCTTCAACTTCAGTCAGTCCTATCCAGGCAACCTCAGGGCTTGTATAGGCAACAGAGGGAATTGCCATGGGGGTAAAGGCAGATGGGAGGCCACTGGCCACCTCTGAGGCTACCTTGCCCTGGTGGCTGCTCTTATGGGCAAGCATAGGCTCACCCACAACATCCCCTATGGCATATATATGCTCCACATTGGTCCTGAGCTTCTTGTCCACCACGATCCAACCCCGTTCGGTTGTCTTGATCGTGCTGTTTTCCAACGCTATGCCATCAGAGTTGGCCTTTCTGCCCACGGCAACAAGCACTGCATCAGCATCAATGGTCTTGGGAACCTTCTCCCCGGTTAGGTGTAGGGTAAGGCCCTCCTTCTTGGCTTCAACCCTCTCCACCTTGGTCGAGGTGTAGATAGCCTTGTACTGCTTTTTGAGCTTGCGGACCAAAGGTTGTTTCAGGTCCCTATCTGCAGGGGGGATGAGGGAATCCATCATCTCTATGATGGTTATCTCTGATCCCAGTGCGTGGTACATGGTCGCCACTTCCAATCCGATGATGCCCCCTCCTATGATGGCCAGCCTTTTAGGGATATGGGAGAGCTCCAATGCCTTTGTGGAGTCCCAGATTCGTTCATCCTCATAGGGGATGCCCGGTATCTGCACCGACCGGGAACCTACTGCTATGATGAGGTCTTCAAACGTAAGGGTAAGCTCTTCCTTTTCTGTCTTTACCAACAGCTTCTTGTCAGAGAGCAAGGTTCCCACACCTACTATGCGCTCGACTTTCCTTGCCTTTACCAAGGAGTCCAACCCTGAGGTAAGGGCTTTCACCACCGAGTCCCTATGGGCCCTGATCTTCTCAAGGTCAAAGGTTGGCTTCCCAAAGGATACCCCCAAGGAATCGAGTTTTTCTGCATCCTCTATCACTTCTGCAAGGTGCAGCAGTGTCTTGGAAGGGATACACCCTACATTCAGGCAAACACCTCCCAATACTGCATCCTTTTCTATGAGTGTAACGCTTCTTCCCAAGTCTGCGGCACGAAAGGCCGCACTATAGCCACCGGGTCCCCCTCCGAGGACCACAAGGTCAGTTTTTTTCTCTTGCATCTGTATACACCTCCTTAGAGTAGTACGCGTCGCATATCACCCAACAGTGAGGCGAGATACGTGGTAAAGCGAACACCGGCAGCACCATCGATAACCCTGTGGTCGTAGGCGACAGAGAAGGGGAGGATGTCGCGAGGGACAAACTCCTCACCATTCCATACCGGCTTCTTGGCCATCCTTGCCACACCGAGGATCGCTACCTGCGGTGGGTTGATGATGGGTGTAAAGGCGGTCCCCCCGATGCCACCCAGGCTGGAGATGCTGAACGATCCTCCTGCAAGGTCATCAGGGCGCAGTTTCCTATCCCGTGCACGCTGACTTATCGACATGAGTTCCCTAGCTATTTCGGTGATGCTCTTCTTGTCGGCGTCCTTGAGAACCGGGACGATAAGGCCTTCGGGGGTATCTACGGCAATACCAATATGGTAGTAGTGCTTGAGGATCAACTCCCCGCTATCCTCATCAAAGGAAGCGTTCATCTCAGGGAACTTCATCAGTGCAGAAACCACAGCCTTGATGATGAAGGAGAGGATGCTGATTTGTACAGGATCATCGCTTTTTTTCAGCTCTGCCTTGAGAGATTTCCTCAAGGCCTCAAGCTCGGTCACATCAGCCTCATCATACTGGGTAACGTGAGGGATGATCTGCCAGCTCTTCTGCAGATGGGGACCGCTAATCTTCTGGATACGGGAGATCTTTTGTCGTTCGATCTCTCCATACTTGGAGAAGTCCTCCAGTTCAATCTTGCCAAAAGAGGCAGCCCCTCCTCCACCGGAGGTAAGTGCCTTCTTCACCAGGGCCTGCACATCCTCGTGGAGGATGCGTCCGTTGGGCCCGGTTGCCACTACCTTTGCAAGATCAACACCTAGTTCCCGTGCATATTTGCGTAGGGATGGGGTGGCATGGTAGACAGAGCCAGGTTTTTGCTCATTGACAAGGTCAGGCTTTGGTTCTGCTTTTGGCTGTTCTGCCTCAGGGGCCTTCTCAGGCTGCTTCTCCTCTACCTTCTCTTCAGGTGCTTCCTTCTTTGGAGCTTCTTCTGTGTCCGTCTTCCCTTCTGCTTCTGTCTCATCCTCTGCCTCTACCTCAATTTCTGCAATGGGGGAGCCCTTGGAAACAAGATCTCCCTCCTTAATCAGGAGCTTGGTGATGGTTCCAGCAAACGGGGAAGGGATGTCAATGACAGCCTTCTCGCTCTCAAGAGCCACCACAGAGTCGTCTACAGCGATGGTATCTCCGACCTTTACATAGACATCAATGATTGCCACATCCTCGAAATCACCAATGTCTGGGATCACTATTTGTTTTGTTGCCATATCTGCTCTCTCCTTAACTCAACAGTGGATTGCTCTTGTCGACGTCAATGCCATACTTCTTGATCGCTTCACTCACTTTCTTGGCAGGGATGGTACCCGCATCTGCAAGGCCCTTGAGCGCTGCAACAGCGATGTAGTACCTGTCGACCTCAAAGAATCTGCGTAACGCCTCCCTGAAGTCCGATCTGCCAAATCCATCCGTTCCTAGGATAGTGACGCTCTGGTTTGGTATGAGCCGCCTGATCTGCTCAGGATAGGCACGTAAGTAGTCAGTGCTGATGACAACAGGTCCGTCGTGGCCCTCCATAATCTTTGTCAGATAGGGAACCTTCTGTTTCCCTTCAGGGTGGGTGAGGTTGTACCTCTCTGCAGCAACACCGTCACGGTGCAGCTCATTGACCCCAAGGATACTCCAGATGTCCGATTCCACACCAAAATCCTTTTCCAGAAGTTCTGAAGCGGCTATGACTTCACGGAGTATGGTTCCGCTTCCCATCAGTTGGACTACCGGGCTCTTGTTCTTCTTTGCCTTCTTGAAGAGGTATGCGCCCTTCTTGATCCCTTCCTCAGCGCCCTTGGGCATCTCAGGGTGGGTGTAGTTCTCATTCATCAGGGTGATGTAGTAGAAGATATCCTCATCATCTTCAAACATGCGCTTCATCCCGTCCTGAATGACTACAGCGAGCTCATAGGAGAATGTGGGGTCATATGCCTGGCATGTGGGGTGGGTGGCGGCCAAGAGCAAGCCATGACCATCCTCATGCTGCAGGCCCTCGCCGTTGAGCGTGGTCCGTCCAGCAGTCGCTCCCATCAGAAAACCCTTGGCCCTGCTGTCACCGGCGGCCCAGATGAAGTCCCCGACCCGCTGGAAGCCGAACATTGAGTAGAAAATGAAGAAAGGGACCATGGAAACCTGGTGGTTTGCATAGGAGGTGGCAGCGGCTGTCCAGGAGGACATTGCCCCGGCCTCTGTAATGCCTTCCTCGAGGATCTGTCCCTTCTTGTCTTCGCGATACCAGAGGAAAGACTCCTTATCCACAGGCTCGTACAGCTGTCCGTCAGGTGAATAGATGCCAATCTGTCGGAACAGGCCCTCCATACCAAAGGTCCGCGCCTCATCAGGGACGATGGGAACGACCCGCTCACCCATGTTCTTGTCCTTCACCAGCTTGGTCAGCAGGCGGACAAACGCCATGGTTGTCGAAAGCTCCCTGTCTCCAGTGGAGGCATACATGTCTTCAAAGTCCTTTGCTGTAGGGACTGTCAGCTTTTCGCCATCCTTATGGCGGTAGGGGACAGGTCCTCCCATCAGTTCACGACGCCTTGTGAGGAATTTCCCCTCTTTGCTCTCAGGGTCGGGCTTGATGAAGGCCATGCTCTTTGCCTGTTCGTCATCGATGGGCACATGGAAATGATCACGGAAGGAGAGAAGGTCCTTCTCTTCCATGTGTTTCAGGTTATGTGCACCCATCGCACCTTCGCCACTACCCATACCGAAGCCCTTTACCGTCTTGAAGAGGATTACTGTAGGGGTGTTCTTGTGTTTTGAAGCTTCGTGGAAGGCCGCATAGATCTTTCTGGGGTCATGTCCGCCTCGGCTCAGCTGCCAAAGGTCCTTGTCACTCTTGCCTTCGATGAGGCTTTCAAGGTACTCATCGCCTGAGAAAAGCTTTTCACGCAGATATGCAGGACCTCTTGCCTGCAAGGTCTGGAACTCGCCATCGACCATGTTTGCAAGTTTCTGCAAGAGGATGCCCTTGGTGTCCTTCTCGAGGATAGAGTCCCACTCAGTTCCCCAGATTACCTTGATGACATTCCACCCGGCTCCCCTGAATTTACCTTCAAGCTCCTGGATGATCTTGCCATTGCCCCGCACAGGACCGTCGAGTCGCTGCAGGTTGCAGTTGACGACAAATATGAGGTTGTCCAGTCTCTCTCGGGAAGCGAGGGAGAGGGCTGCCAAGGATTCTGGCTCATCAGACTCGCCATCACCCATGAAGACCCAGACTTTCCTATCGCCTACATCCTTGAGGCCCCTTGCTTCCATATACTTCATGAAGCGTGCCTGATAGATGGCCATCGAAGGGCCAAGGCCCATCGAGACTGTGGGGAACTGCCAGAAAGAGGGCATGAGGTAGGGGTGGGGGTAGGAAGAGAGGCCGTTCCCTCCTGTCTCCTGCCTGAAATTCTCCAGCTGCTCTTCTGTGAGCCTCCCTTCAACAAAAGCCCGGGCATACATGCCTGGCGAAGAGTGGCCCTGGAAATAGATGAGGTCAGCACCATGTTCGGCCTCAGGTCCCTTGAAGAACCAGTTGAAACCCACCTCATACATTGCAGAAGAGGATGAGTAGCTTGCTATATGCCCACCCAGGCCTTTACCCTCTTCATTTGCCTTGGCTACCATTACCATGGCATTCCAACGGACAAAGGCTGAGACGTTGCGGGCTATAAGGGACTCTTCAGGCGGGATGACCGCACTCTTGTCAGTGATGATAGTATTTATATAGGGACTTATGACCCCGGGGGAGGTGGTGACTCCCTGGTTACGTGCAGCTTGGGTGAGTTCAGAAAGCAGATAGTCTGTTTTTTGCTCACCCTCGTTTTTTATCACGCCCTCAAGTGATTCTAACCAATCTTTGGTCTCTGCAGGGTCCGGATCATGAAAAATCTTTTTACTCATATATTTCCTCCGATAGTATAGTAGCGCGTATCGATACTCTGCATGTG
>CAYMRN010000116.1:0-5745 GCA_964392855.1 uncultured Sphaerochaeta sp. | reverse complement strand
CTGATATTCAGCGGTGGTATCTTAGCTATTTTCGTGGTGGTCTCAACTTCGTATGTCATCATCAAGGTGCCGGCGATCTACTCGGCCCTGTTGCTCTCTTCAGCCCAAATCCTGATGAGCCTGGCCATCGATGCCCTGTTCTTCAATGCTTTCTCTACCCCCCTTTTGGTGGGGGCAATCCTGATGTTGGTAGGTATGGGCGGGAACCTGCTCGCTGACAAGAGCAGAGCTACTCCTCACTGATCCTGTACACATGCTCCATCTCCTGGACAAAGCCCTCTGCTTCCAGTTCTCCGAGGGAGTTGAGTATGCGCTCATCCTCAAAATGGGGAAGAAGGTCATAGATTGCCGAAAGATGTTTTGCGCCGGTATCGGTCAGCAGGTGGATTAGAAGTCCGCGTATCTGTCGGTTGGAGTTTTCGAACTTCTTCTGCTTGGTATAGTGGGCGCTACGCTTGTTTGCGTTGGGAAACAGGGCCTTGAGCAGTACCCCATAGTCCATCAGGGCGTAGTACCAACTCTTCATGTCCTCGTTGATGAGCGAGAGCTTATGAAGCAGTCCTTCAAGCTCCTTGTCCTTCACCTCCTGCTCTTCAGGATAGAAGCAGGTAAGCAGGACACGACGGATATTCGTCTCAAGATAGACAGACTTCTCACTAAAACAGAAGCTGCGGATGGCGGCACTTGTAGCCTTGCCTACCCCTGGAAGCGATTCGATGAGCTCTCTATCGTTGGGGATGGTCCACCCCCACGCTTCGGTCATCCTGGCGCTCCGGCGCAGGTTGAGGGCCCGCCTGTTGTATCCAAGGCCCTTCCATACGGAGAGCAGAGCCTCAGTTGAGGCATCGGCTAGGGAGGAGAAGGAGGGCCAATGAGAAAGGAAGGCCTCGTACTTCGGTACCACCCTGACCGTCTGGGTCTGCTGGAGCATGACCTCTGAGACAAGGATGGGGTATGGCTCACTTGTCTCCCTCCAGGCGAAACTCCTCCCATGCTCGGCATAAAAGGAGAGTATTAACTCTTTGAAAGCGAGGAGATCTTCTGGGGTGTGGGAAAACGTGTGGTTGACGTAGTGAAGGGCAGCATCCTCTGCAAGATGGGGAAAGCTATTCATTTTTTCTCGCCGAAGTTCTCTGGCAGGATGAAATCACCCTTGTGGTAGTTGCTGCTCGCCTCTTTCTCTTCGGCTTGGGCCCTGCTCTGCTCGGAAGGGGCCTGACCCCGCTTGAGCTTATCCTGCTTGCGAAGATAGCGAGCTAGGGCATTTTGCTTTTCGCTTTCGCGCTGGTAGCTCTTGCCACTGCTGATGAGGATGGCAATGGGCCGTAGGGATTTGACATTGGCACAGAGGATCTGCAGCACACTGGTGATGGGAACGGAGAGGAACATCCCTGGAATCCCCCAGATATATCCCCATAGGGTAAGGGAGACAAGGATGACAAACGGCGAAAGGTTGAGCTGCCCGCCCTGAAGCTTGGGATCGATGATGTTGCCCAGTATGGTCTGGATGCTGATGGTCATGATGCCTACATAGATCACATTGGACCAGTTAGGGGCAAACTGGACAAGTGCCATCAGGATGGTCAGGGTGGTTATGATCAGCGACCCTATGGAAGGGATGAAGTTGAAGACAAAGGCAAGCACTCCCCAGAGGATGGGAAGATCGAGTCCGGTTACCAAGGCAGTGAGGTAGAACATGATACCGGTCATTGCGCTGATGACGCCCTTGAGCAGCAGATACTTGGAGACCTGGCGCGTGATGCGTTCAAAAAGCACCGCAACCTTCAGGCCTTTGCTCCTAGGCACTGCAGCAAGCAGCTTAGGGATGGCACTCTGCCTCTCCAGGAGGAGAAACAGGAAGAAAATGAAGACAAGCATAGCGAGCTTGGTTATGGAGAGGAACTTGTTCGATATGCTGGTAAGGCTGGTGATGGCAAGGTTTGACCAGTTGAAGGGCAGAAGCGACAGGAAGGAGGTACCGGCAGGCAGTTCTATGAGCTGTGATACCTTGCTGGAGAGCAGACGGTCCAAGGAAACCACCTTATCGGCATAGAAGGGTATCAGCCTGACCAGGGTATCGACTGTCATGATGACAAACCACCCTGCCGCAACAAAGATAAAGAGCAACAATACCATGACCAGGGTCACTGAGATTATCCTGGGGATGTGCAGCTTGTCGAGTCGGCGTACCAGCGGGCTGAAGATGAGAAAACAAAAAAATGACAGGATAAGGGGGATGGTGACATCCTTCGATAGCTTCAGGACGGCAAGAATGGCAAGGGTTACAAGAATTCCAAGGAAAATCTGAATGTACCGGTTGTTTGCCTGGGGTGTATCTGTCATGAAACAACTATAGACCAGCTTGGAAAAAGCTTCAATATCTGATATGACTCTATAGTATGGATCAAAAGAGTAATTTGGACAGGATTCAGATAGTACTGGTCGGCACTCAAGATGGTGCCAATGTCGGTTCTGTCTGCCGTGCCATGAAGACCATGGGCATAACGCGGTTGGTTTTGGTTGGTGATAGGGAATATGACGAAAATCGTGTGCGAACCCTCGCCCTGCATGCCAGGGATGTCTGGGAGAGAGCAATACGCTATGAGTCCCTATCAGAGGCACTTGCTACAAGTGTGCTCACTGTCGCCTCTACACGCCGCCAGGGGAAATTCAGAAAAGACAGTGTGATGAACCCCCAACAGCTGGCCACCCGAGTGCAGAAAACAGGGGAAGGGCTTGTCTCCATTGTATTTGGCCGCGAGTCCGACGGGCTCACCGACGAGGAGGTTGCCCAGTGCTCTGCTGTGGTGAACATCCCCACAAGTGATGTTTTTCCCTCCCTGAACCTCTCCCAGGCCGTGCAGATCATAACCTTCACCCTCTATGACACGATCAAGACATGGGCGGTGGAGGCCGTGCCTGTCGATCAGGCAAGATGTGAGCAGGCTGCCGCCAATGCTACGACAGCTATGGACGAGATCGGCTACTTCAAGCAGGCTCATGAGAAGCTGTGGACGTATCGCTTCCTCAGGGACGTATTTGTCCGGGCATCCCTTTCCGAGAGTGAAATCCAGAAAATGGAAAAGGTCTTTGAGAAAATGAGTAAGATCAGGGCCCACAAGGAGCCCAAGGACGATGTATAAATCGTTCTTCGATCCCCTTCCCCGTGTGGTTGCCCATAGGGGTGACAGCGCACATTTTCCAGAAAATACCCTTGAGGCATTCCAAAGCGCCTACAGGATGGGTGTCGATGTGATCGAGACCGATGTCCACTTGAGCCGTGACGGCTTCCTTGTCATCTGGCATGACGAAACCCTTGACCGCAACACCGACGGAACAGGCAGGATCGAGGACCATACACTAGAGGAACTCAAGCGCTTTGATGCAGGGTACACCTTTTCTACCGATGGGGGAGCGACCTTCCCCTTCAGGGGCAAGGGTGTACGGCTATGCACCCTGGACGAGGCGCTCAAGGCATGTCCGGCACAGCGCTTCAATGTAGACCTGAAGACAAAAGGAGAGGCTATCGTAGATGCCTTCATTGCAGTCCTCAACCAGAACCAAGCAAAAAAGAGGGTACTGGGAGCCTCTTTCCACCTGAGGAACCTCAGCCTCCTACGCAAGAAGGAGCCTAGGATCACCACCAGCATCACCACAGTCGAGGTAGTGTGGTATCTCTTCCTGCATACGATACACGCCCTTCCCAAGCGCCTTCACAAATCACGTCAGATTATCTTCCAGGTCCCCCCAAGACAGGGACCCATCGTGGTCATCACCCCCTCATTTGTCCGGGCAATGCATGAGCGTGATGCCATTATCCAGGTCTGGACCATAAACGACCGCAGTGAGATGGAACGCCTTTACAAGATGGGGGTGGACTCTGTCATGACCGACAGACCTGCCATTGCGATGGAAGTGGTGCAAGCATTGGGGTTGTCAAAAGAACTCTTGTGATGTTCCCCAGTGGAAAGAGAAACGGATCCGAAAGGATCCGCTTTTCTTTTCTAGGGGATGGAAGTGGTTACTCGGATACAGGTGGCCAGTGAAGCATCTTATTCACATCGAGGTTGTTCCGTTCTATATCCTTGAAGTAGTTGTACGTGTTCATCTTCAGCTCCCCACAGGCCATATCGTCACAGACGATGAATGCCTTGGGATGAAGCTGCAGGGCACTGCAGGTCCAGCGGTGGGTCACAGGCCCCTCTACTGCAGCCTCTAGTGCTATGGCCTTGGTATGGCCATTTACCAGGATAATGACCTCCCTGCTGTCCGTGATCGTCCTCATCCCGACAGTAAGGGCTGTGGTAGGGACCTTGTGTATGTCATTGTCAAAGAACCTGCTGTTCCTGACCTTGGTGTCATAGGTAAGGGTCTTGATGCGGGTCTTGCTGCTCAAGCTGGAGAATGGCTCGTTGAAGGCAATGTGGCCGTCAGCACCTATCCCACCCAAAAAGAGATCGATACCTCCATAGGAAGCGATTTTGGCCTCATAGGCTTCGCACTCCGCTTGCAGGTCCTCTGCCATGCCATCGAGCATATTCGCGTTCTCCGCCTTGATGTCAATGTGGCTGAAAAAATTATTCCACATGAAGGTGTGGTAACTCTGCTCATGGTCCCGCTCAAGGCCCACATACTCATCCATATTGAAGGTTACCACATGCTCAAAGGAGATATACCCCTCCTTCACAAGCCTGATGAGCTCTGCATACGCACCCAAGGGTGACGATCCTGTAGGGAGCCCGAGGACAAAGGGGTTAGCCTCTGTTGGTTTGTATGCTCTAATCCTATTGGCAATGTGCCTTGCCGCCCAAAGGGACAGATTCTCATAATCAGGTTGAATAATTACTCGCATAGTGTATCTCCTATTTGCTTCTAGCATAAACAATCCAGCCCCACTATACAATCATTTTATCATCCTACCCGTTCGATAATTTTATCACCCTACCCGTTCGATAATCCCCCCACAGAGAATGACAGGCCCATCATAGAGGACCAACGACTGCCCAAGGGTGGCTGCCTGAACCTCAGAATCAAAGATGGCCGTTACCGTACCATCTTCGTTCTGACGCGCCCTAGCAGGCGCTGGAGCACCTGTAGAGCGTATCTTGGCCTGAAGAGCAACCTCACCTGCAAGATGATCGCTAAGGCCCCAGACGAGATTGCCTGCTGTTACCGACCTTTGGTAGGTATGTTCGACAAATCCAACAACCACCTCATTGGTATCGGCTCTGAGAGCAAGGACATAGAGGGGTTTCTCAGCCGCAAGGCCCAGGCCCTTTCGTTGTCCTATGGTGTAGTGCCAGATGCCCTCATGTCTTCCAAGCACATTGCCATCGAGGTCGACGATGTTTCCCTCCTGGTTGTTCACGTCCAACAGGTCGGTATAGTCCCCGCCATAGAAGTCCTGGCTCTCCTGCTCGTGCACACTGTGCAGTTCCTGCTCTTCATCGATGATGCGAACCTCATCCTTGTGCATGCCTCCAAGAGGAAAAAGTGTCGTTGCAAGCTGTTCCTGAGTCAGGCGGTAGAGGAAGTAGGACTGGTCTTTCTTCAAGTCCACAGCACGTGAGACGGCATACCTGCCCCCCTTTTCAACGATACGTGCATAGTGACCGGTGGCAAACTTGTCAAACTGCAGCCCTTTTTCCCGTGCAAAGTCCACCATAGCACCAAACTTGATCTTGGAGTTGCACCAGACGCAGGGGTTAGGGGTCTTCCCACCCATGTATTCGGTAGTGAAATTAT
>CAYMRN010000115.1:0-5810 GCA_964392855.1 uncultured Sphaerochaeta sp. | reverse complement strand
GAAGGTTCGAATCCTTCTCTCTCCAAATGGAGGCCTTCTTCTTAGAGGAAGGCCTTCTTTCCGTCATAGTATAGATTAAGAGGTGTCAATGAGCTGCTTGTATGAGAATGGTCTCCAATTCGAATGTACCGGTTGTAACTACTGTTGTGGTTGTGAGCCTGGATTTGTGTTTCTTTCACAAAAAGATTTGGAAAGGCTAGCTTCTCACCTTGGCTTGAGCGAGGAAGCATGTATCGCTACCTACTGCAGGACCGTACCCATGGGCAGCTTTACTATGATCAGCATCCAAGAAAAAAAGAATTATGATTGCATTTTCCTCACGGAGAAAGGCTGTTCGGTCTACGAAGGTAGGCCTGAACAGTGTCGCACGTACCCGTTTTGGAGTAGCATAGTGGAAAATAAAGCTGCATGGGATGCCGAGATGGCATCATGTCCTGGCATGGGACAAGGAAGGTTGTACACCAAAGAAGAGATAGAAGCGTTGCTTGAGGCTAGGATAAGCAACCAGCCCATCATGAAATTCTAGGCCTGCATGGCTAAGATTTCCGATGATGTCCTTGACCAGATCAAGGCCAGGCTCTCTATCAGTGAAGTGATCTCCGAATATGTCACCCTCTCCCATAGGGGTGGACGCCTTTGGGGGCTCTGTCCTTTCCACCAGGAAAAAACCCCATCCTTCTCTGTAGTCGATGACCAAGGCTTCTACTACTGTTTCAGTTGTAAGAGAGGCGGCTCGATGTTTGATTTCATCATGGAGATGGAGAAGGTCCCATTTGTCGAATCGGTTAAGATGCTAGCCTCCAGGGCCAATGTCGAGCTTGCTGAGGAGAGTCCCCATGAAAGGGAGAAGCGAAACCTTAACGAGACCCTGTATGAACTCTACGACAAGATAGCCGGATCCTTTAACTTTATCTTACTCAAGGCAAAACAGGGGGAGAAGGGTAGGCAGTATCTCAAAACGAGAAACGTCCATCCGGATATGTGGGAGCGCTTCAACCTCGGATACGCCCCTGATGATCCCGTATGGTTGTATGATTTCTTGAAAAAACAGCAGTATAGCGATGAGATACTCGCTCAAAGTGGGCTTTTCAGTCAGAAATATCGTGAATACCCCCTGTTCAAGGATCGTCTGATGTTTCCTATCCGCACCTGGCAGGGCAAGACGGTGGCATTTGGCGGGCGCGACCTCTCCGGTACAAGCAGAGCCAAATACATCAACACCCCCGAGACATCGATATATAGTAAGAAACATAACCTCTTTGGCCTGTACGAGTCCCTTGAAACCATCAAGAAAGGGCAGCGTGCAATCCTTTGCGAAGGGAACTTTGACGTGGTTGCCATGCACCAAAGCGGTTTTACCAATGCAATGGCCCCCTTGGGTACATCCTTCACCGAAGAGCAGGTTCGATTGCTCAGAAGGTACTGTACCTCCGTCACCACCCTGTTCGACAGCGATGATGCAGGACAGGGAGCTACAGCCAAAGCCCTCGTCCTTGCCCAGAGGTTTGGCATGGAGAATAAGGTGATTACGCTCACCAAGGCAAAGGATGCTGCAGAGCTTGTCCAGACAGAGGGTGAAGAAGCGCTGAAAAGTGACCTGCAAACCCCTGTGCAAGGGTTCCATTATCTTGTAAACAATGCCGTAAACAGGTATGATACAACAACATCCAAAGGAAAGTCTGCTGTTTTTACGTCTGTAAGGCCGTATTTGGATGCTACGGAGTCGGCGATTGAGAAGGAAGCTCTCATAAAACATCTCTCTATGTTGCTTAATGTTGACGAATCGTCAATAATTGACGACTATTTACGTGGTAAGCAGTTCGTTGAAAAATCGGATGTACAAGCTTCACCGGTAGGTATCAGGCCTCTCAACCCTGCAACCATCTCCGTAGACTTGTATGCGATGTTGACCTTGGTGAACAATAGGGATTTGTATCTGCAGACCCGGTACAAGCTGGTTGTAGAGGATCTTGAGGACAAGGAGGCTGAAGCTCTGTACAACGTATTGGAAGATGCTGCACGAGAGGATGTCGGTAAGAACGACGAATATATCTTGCAGATGATCGATGATCCGCAGCTACGCAGTGATGTGGCCCTCTCCTTCACCATGGAGGAGTTCAGGATGGCACCTCAGAAGGTGCTCAATGAAGCGGTGAATCGGATTCAACTCAGAAACTACATGAAAAAACGGGTTAGCAACAAACGGTTGTTAGACATCAGCCTCAGTGATGGCACATCAGATGACGGGATCGAGGATTTGCTCAGAGAGAAGACAGAGATAGACGCTAAGATCTCCCAACTCAGGCAAGCCCTTGGACAAGACACTATAACAGGTAGGTAATTATACATATGCTCGATGAAAATATTTCTCAAACTATCATAAAAGACTTGGTCGCAAGTTCAGCTAAAAAAGGACACGTTTCTAAAGATGATATCCGCAAGGCGCTAGGTGCGGATAACGCGACCGAAGAGGCGGTTGATGAGATTTTCCAGACATTAGGGGAGATGGAGATTGCGGTAACCGAGAGTGACAAGGCCCAAGTACCAGTAATTTTCGTCGAAGATCCCACAGAAGATGACATAGATACGGACATTGAAGATGATCCCGATGATGTGGACCTCCTTGACGATACCCTTGTAGAAGAAGAGGTTGATATTGTTGACGAGTCCGTCATTGATGATTACCCCACAAAGGAACCTGCCAAGAAAAAGTCAGTTTCCGATGATGATTCAGATGATGACGATGAGGATCTGGAGGAAGAGGAGAGTGATGACTCGATGAAACGTGCCTGGAGTGGCATGAGCACCGATGATGATTCAGCCGGTGGAAACAGATTTGTAGATATCTCCTCCCTCAATGACCATGACAGCGAGCCTGAACATGTGCGCCACAACACCATCTTGGGAACTGACAAGAGTGACTCATCAGGAGATGACCCCATACGCCTCTACCTTCGCGAAATAGGAAGGGAGAATCTGCTTACTGCAGAGCAAGAGGTCGAACTGAGCAAGAAGATGGAAGATGGGGCTTTGATAATAGTCGAAGTCATCCAGGAAAGCGGAATCATGATCACACGCTTTCATGACATCATCAAGACACTCAACACCAAGATGGAAGGTCAGGAAGAGGAGTACAACGCCAAGGATTACAAGGACCTTATCACCAATCAGAAGCGTTTTACCCAGTACTACAAGGAGCCACTGAAAGAAGTCCAGGCCTCCTTGAAGAACTATATCACCAAAAAAGAGCAGATGATCAGTAGCGGTGAGGATATATTCCATGATGAGGCCCTTGGCAAGAGTCGCACTACCTTGCTCAAGAAGCTTGGTAAGATAGAACTGCAACCGGAGGAGATAACCTCCTTTACCTATGACTTCGTCTCTTCAGAGAACAAGATCCGTTCGTATAAGGAGAAGAAGCAGCAGTTGGAGAACAAGCTGCACATATCCAATCCCAAGGAGCTGCGCCAGTTAGGACGAGATCTTGCAACACAGAGCCGTTGTGCCCTTATTGAAGAGGAGTTGCACCTTACCAGCGATACCATCAAGGACCTTATCCGTGAGCTCCAGCTCACTGACAAGAATCTGAAGATGATCGAGTACCAGTTTGAGGACAGTTGTGAGAACATCCTCATGCACTCGACAAAGATCAAGTACGGCCAGAAGATGATGAAGGATGCGAAGGATCGGCTCATTCGGGCCAACTTGCGTCTTGTAGTCTCCATTGCCAAGAAATATACCAACCGCGGCCTGCACTTCTTTGACTTGGTCCAAGAGGGGAATATCGGCCTCATCAAGGCTGTGGAGAAGTTTGAATACCGCAAGGGGTTCAAGTTCTCCACCTATGCCACCTGGTGGATTCGCCAGGCTATCACCCGATCCATCAGTGACCAGGCACGGACCATCCGTGTCCCTGTGCATATGATTGAACAGATCAACAAGGTTGTGCGTGAATCCAGAATGCTGATGCAGTCCCTAGGGCGTGAGCCCACCGATGAGGAGGTGGCTGAGAAGCTTGGTTGGACCGAGGCTAAGGTTAAGGCCGTCAAGAACGTTGCGCGTGAACCCATCAGTTTGGAGACGCCAGTAGGTGAGGAGGAGGACTCCTTGCTTTCTGACTTCATTGAGGATAAGGAAGTAGAGAATCCTGCAACCCAGACAGCGTACTCCTTGCTTCAGGAGCAGCTGAAGGATGTTCTTGCCACGCTTCCTGCCCGTGAGCAGGAGGTCCTGAAGATGCGTTTTGGCCTGGAAGATGGATACTCATTGACACTGGAAGAGGTAGGGTTGTATTTTGAGGTAACCCGAGAGCGTATCAGGCAGATAGAAGCCAAGGCCCTGAGAAGGTTGCGGCACCCCAAGCGCAGTAGGAAATTGAAGGATTTCATTTGATATATATCAGGAGAGTATGATGGAAGAAGCAGAAGTATTCGCAAAACTCAACCAATTGCAGGAGGATCTCACCAGTAGGTTCTCCCTTGAGGACGAGATTGTAAAGTTGCCAAGGGATTTGAAAGTCAAGCAGGAGCTGCTGGACAAGATCAACAAGGAATATATCGATGAAAACGATAGGAGCGAACTAGCGAAGCAAGAACTCAAAAGCCTTCGCATTCAATATGATGACTCCGTTCGTGCTCGTGAGAATTCCGAAAAACAGATGGAACTGATCACCACACAGCGTGAGTTTGAGGCACTTGAAAAAGAGATCAAGGACGCCGCCTCCAAGGAACAAAGCCTCTTGAAGCAGTTACATGCAAAAGAGAAACAGGTCCATGAGTTTGAGGAGAGCCTTACTGAAAAAGAGCAGCTGATGAATTTGCAGCAAGGTGAAGTTGACTCAGAATCTGAAAAGATTGATGCCTTGCTCGCTGAGAAGAATAAGCAGCTTGCTGCTTTGGAAAAGAAGTGCAACTCCTATCTTGGTCCTGATATTACTGAAGATTTGTACAATAAGTTTGGAAACATCGTAAAAAACAAGAAAGGAAAGGGTATCGTCCCCATCCACGGCCTTGTTTGTCAGGGATGTCATATTGTCCTTCCTGTCCAGTTTGTCAATGATGTCCGCAGCGAGAAGCAGATTAATTTCTGTCCTTACTGCAGTAGAATCCTCTTTTATGAGGACATTGAAGGTGGGACAGACCTGTTTGCAAAACCAGGTGAAGACCTTGAGTTTGAGGAAGGTGGACTCTCTGAATTTGTCGACAGCAGTGAATTTGACGATTTGCTTTAGGTTTTTTAAGGTAAGCTAGATGATCGCAAGCATCCGAAAGGGTGCTTGAGGAAAGTCCGGGCTCCATAGGACATGATGCCGGGTAATACCCGGGAGCGGTAACGCTATAGAGAGCGCCACAGAAAATATACCGCCGGTTTACCGGTAAGGGTGAAATGGTGGGGTAAGAGCCCACCGCATCCCTGGCAACAGGGATGGCAGGGCAAGCCTCATCAGGAGCAAGACCAAGCAGCAGGTAGGGCGGTCCGTCTATTGCCTGCGGGTAGGTTGCTAGAGCCCCTTGGCAACAAGGGGAAGAGATAGATGATCATCAGATACAGAACCCGGCTTATTGCTTGCCTTTTTTATGATATGTGAGGGAGAATGGCGTATGCAAAGAAAATATGTTCTTGCGTATATGCTCTTCTCCCTTTCTCTTTTTCTTTTCTTTGTCTCATGTTTTTCACCCTCCTCCGGAGAGCTCTCCAAGCTTGCTTCAGAACAGAGGTATGCTGAGCTTGCTAAGAAGACCGAGGCGATGCTCGCCAGGCGTATTACCAGTGAGCCGCTCTATTATCGCTCTCTCGCTTTGCAAGCGAGC
>CAYMRN010000114.1:0-5872 GCA_964392855.1 uncultured Sphaerochaeta sp. | reverse complement strand
TGGATACCATGCAGCAGCCACAGAGGCCTGCACGAAAAACGAACAATATCAGCCCAAAACTAGTTATTTGGATTATTGTTGCCGTCGTGTTGGTCATGCTGGTTCTCAGCAGCTTTTTTGTTGTTGACCAGACCGAACAAGCGGTTGTCCTACGTTTGGGAAAATTTAACCGCACCGTAGGACCTGGACTTCAGACTAAGATTCCCCTGGGAATTGAGGCTAGTTACAATGTCCCGACCCAAGTCGTCCAGACAATGACCTTCGGCTATCGATCAAGCCCATCCAAAGGAACCTTGTATGCAAACCCTGACTATGCAAATGAGTCGGTCATGCTCACAGGGGATTTGAACATCATCGACGTCGAGTGGATAGTCCAGTACAAGATTGAAGACCCTGTAAAATGGATGTTCAATGTCGAATCCAGGGAGACTACCATCAGGGATATCAGCCAAAGCGTCATGAACAAGCTGGTAGGCGACCTTCCCATCCTTTCGGTCATGACCAGCGAACGAACCAAAATAGAGATTGAAGCCCAGGAAGAGATGCAGAAGGTATTTGACAACTACGCCCTTGGGGTGAGGATTGTTACCGTAAAGCTTCAGAATATCGTTCCTCCAGTGGGAGCCGTCCAAGATGCCTTTGAAGATGTCAACAAGGCGATTCAGGATATGAACCGTCTCATCAACGAAGGAAAACAGAACTACAACAAGGTTATTCCCTCTGCAAGGGGTGAAGCGAACAAGGTTGTCCAGATAGCCCAGGGATACGCAGCAGAACGCGTGAACCAGGCCGAAGGTGACGTAGCGCGCTTCAACAGCGTCCTTGAGGTATACAAACAGAATGAGGAGATTACCCGTACAAGACTCTACATTGAGGCAATGGAATCGATAATCAATCCTATAGAAGGTGGCTCAGTCACCTTGGTGGATAAGAAGCTTTCGAACTTCCTGCCTATCCAGATGCTTGGGGGTGAAAAATGAAAACCAATAAAAAACTGATAACCACACTGGTAATAGTAGCAGTATTTCTGGTCATATTTATCTTGCTCGGACCTTTCTACATCCTATATGAGGGCCAGCAGTCAGTAGTAACCCGATTTGGTAAGATCGTAAACACCGAAATGGATGCAGGACTGAAATTCAAGGTGCCGGTCGTCGACAATGTAGTCATCTATCCTAAGAAAATCATCTCCTGGGATGGGGCTGCTCAGCGTATCCCCACCAAAGAGAACCAGTTCATCTGGGTTGATACAACCGCTCGATGGAAGATTGCAGATAGTGCCAAGTACTATGAGACGGTAAATACCATCAGCAATGGCCTTTCCAGGCTGAATGACGTTCTGGACTCCTCGATCAGGACCATCATCAGTGAGAACTATCTCAATGAGTCGGTCAGGAACAGCAACAAGATCAACCAGATCAAGGTAGAGGAACAGGTACAGAACCTCGACAACGTCGAGGATGCCGAGACGCTGAGGAACCTGACCGCCACCCAGGCAAAGCAGGAGACCATCAACATTGGTCGTGACGGCTTGAGCCAGATGATGTTCGAGCAGGCACAGAAGTTCACCGATGCATTTGGCATCGAACTCATTGACATCGTCGTAAGGCAGATCCGCTACAGTGATGACCTCACAGAAAGCGTCTACCAGAGGATGATCAAGGAGAGGAACCAGATCGCTGAGGCGTACCGATCCTATGGTCGTGGACAGCTGGCGCAGTGGCAGGGTAAAACCGAGAACGAAGAGAAGGTGATTCTCTCCGAAGCTTACTCCAAGAGTGAGAGCATCAAGGGTATTGCCGATGCCAAGGCTGCAACAATCTATGCTGAATCGTATGAGGTGGATCCTGATTTCTTCGAACTGTGGAGAACTCTTGAGTCCTACAGAAAGACCATCCCTTCACTGGATAAGGTGCTCAGTACTGACATGCAGTACTTCAACCGGATCTATGGTGAGGAAATGGGGAAATAAAGCCTCTGTATTGCTAGAAAGGAAGGGAATTAATCTCCCTTCCTTTTTTTTCATCTCTTTGCTAGACTTGTCCCATGAAAAAGAACAACCTCGTAGCCTTTGATTTTGACGGGACACTCTATCCCCTTGTCCCCTATGACAGCGAACAGCGGCTTGTGCTCTCCACAGCCAAGGATCGCGGTCATCTCAACCGAGTGCGTGCAAAGCGCATGGTTGTGAAGGACAGTGAAGGGAGGATGGACCTGGGCGAGTTCAACCGGCGCTACCACGACCTGCTGGGAGGGTGTACCCCCAATCATGTAGAGGAGGTGGCAGAAGATCTCTTTGCCCTGGTGGACCCCAAGCAGTTCACCCTGATCAAGGCCCTCTCTGAGATGGCGGACCTCGCCATTCTCAGCTGTGGGACGGAGAACATCATCCACTCCTTCCTCGCCCTGCACAAGATTGACCATCACTTCATCCAAGTGAGTGGGAAAAGGCTGTACTTTGACAACCCGGTCAAGCCTTCCATCAAGTGCACCATAGGGAGCCCTGAAGAGAAAAAAGAGGTGTTTGTCAAGCTGAAAAGCAAGTATGCGCAGGCAATTGCCATAGGTGACGGCCCTACGGACATACCGATGCTCGAACAGGCCGACCTGGGGCTCATCGTAGACTGGAGTGGAGAAGAGGCGAGATACCCCTTCGAAACTTTTGCTGATCTGCACTCCGCCCTCGAGCGTTGCCTCGCCTACCTGAGGGAGGCGTAGCGGAGGGCAATTTTCCAAGCGGACACACAGAGTGCTGCCGCCACCCCGTAGGAGAGCGCTATGCCCGTTACAGGCAATGCACCAAAAGCCAAGGGAACTACCAGAGCAGAACCCACCAAGAGCAGCACTCCCAGTGAAGCGAGCATTCCCAACAGCCCGTTCAGATTGCTTTTCATCGCCTGCTGGGGGATGCTCCAGGTAAGCAGGGGCCGTTTGTAGTCTATGGCAAGGCCAAAGCAGGAGGCACTAGAGACCACCAACAGGATTAGGGGACCCATCCAGAGCAGATGGGCCAGAGAGAGCCTGAAAAACAGCAAGCCAAGGGTAAGGTAGAGCAGGTTTGTCCCCCCGACCAGGACCAGGTGCAACAACACCTTGGCCCTGATGAGCACCCTGGTCCTTATGGGAAGCACCAGATCCAGGGCAAACTGAGGGCCCTGCCTGCTTACGCTGGTACTGCTGAGCATTGAGATCCCTGATACAAGGGCTACAACCATAAAGAGGCCGTACGGCAGATATGGAGATGTGGCAACCAGGGAAGCCATCCCCTGCAACTCACCCAACACCCCGGTCAGGGCATAGACACCTAGGAGGATGAGCGGTATCAACAGCTCTCCGATTAGCTCTATCATAAACACAGACTCACCCCTGATCACTTCCAGGTCCCGAATCATCAGCGAGCGGGTCTGGCTCATCACTCGAAAGGACCGATGCCTCCCTGCCCTTTTTCCTGTTGTGCTTTGGGCAGATGCAACCAAGGAGAGCGAATGTGCATACCCTCTGCCGACAACAAGGCAGACAGAAGCAGGTAGGACCAAGAGCAACAGAGCATGAAACCCAAGGGAAGGGAGGGCCCACAGCATCTTCGCCTGGCCTACAAAGAGGGGGAAAGCCCTCGTAAGGGTGGAGAAGGAGGAGCCGACACTCAGCAACATCGACTGATAGTCGACCCGAAACGAGGAGCCGTCCTCCATGTTTCGGGAAAAGGCTGTGATCATGGCAAGGGAGAAGCCCACTATCACAACAAAGGAGAACAGCTGCTCAAGAAGCTTGAAGCGTCTCCCTTTGGAGAGACGCAGCAGAGCTGTTGCCACAAGCAGGGCCAAGGATAGGGGCAAGAGAGGCCCAAGCAGGAGCAAAGCAAAGGATCCCAATACGAAAAGGACGCTCACCCCTTGCAGAAAAGCAGCAACCACTATACCTGGAAGCACAATCCCGATGTAGAGAGGAAGATGGAGGATATACGCTATGAGCAGGCGGCTTGCAAGCAGCTCCACCTCAGTTACCGGCATGGTAGATACCAGCTTGATGTCCTTGCCACGATAGATGATGGAGGAGAGGCCGATGGATCCGACAAGAAAAAGAAGGGAAAACCCTGCAAAGGCAGCCAGAAACATGCCCAAGAAAGGAAGGTCGAGCAGTGATCCAAGCGTCTGGTAGGTATAGTAGTTGAAGCCTATCATCGCCACCAGGAAAGCGAGGCTGAAGCCCAGCAAGAGGGTGAGCACCCCTTGGAAAACCCTTGCCCTGCCTCGTCTGCCTTGATCAGGGACAGTGAGCCGGGAAACATATGTCCGTAAGGGCCTGACCCCATCAAGAAAGGCCCTGACCAGAGAGCAGACCACTCGTATGCGCATCAGAGGCTCTCCCCTTCGGTAAGCTGGAGGAAGAGCTGTTCCAAGCTCTTGTTCCCCCTGCCCCGATCCCTTGACAATTCGGAGACCGTCCCTTCAAAGAGCAGGCTTCCTGAGCGTATGATGCCGATACGGTCACAGACATCCTGGGCGACCTCCATGCCGTGGGTGGAGAAAAATACGGTATTGCCCTTGTCGGCATACGTGCGCATGGTCTTTTTCAAGAGGAAGGCAGCCTTGGGGTCGAGCCCTACCATAGGCTCATCAAGGACCAGCAGACGGCTCTCATGCACCATAGCTGCAATGATGCCAAGCTTCTGCTTCATCCCATGCGAGTAGGACGATATCTCATCGGTGAGGAACCTTTCCATCTCAAACAGGGTCGAATACTCCTCGATACGCTCTTTTCGCAGGGCTTGGGGCACCTCAAACATATCTGCAACAAAGTTCAGGTGCCTCAAGCCTGTCATCTTCTCATAGAAGAGCGGCTCATCGCCGACATAGCCGATGATCCTCTTGATCGCAAGGCTCTCCTTACCCACCTCCATGCCATCCACAAGGATGGAACCGCTATCGGGGGAGAGCATCCCCACCAGCATCTTGATGGTGGTGCTCTTGCCCGCCCCGTTGGGGCCGAGGAAACCGAATATCTGGTTAGCTGCTATGGTGAGGGTAAGGGAGTTCACAGCATTGGGCTTCTTGGGATCATACCGTTTGCTTACTTGGCTGAATTCTATCATCTTGGCGCTCCATCAGCAGTATACGCCTAAGGGGCAAGTATGACAAGAATTGTTCGCAAAGGGATATTTCTACTCAATTTCAATATGAATGAATATACAAAAATTGCTTCAATTTGTCGTCAATAGGGGATTATTTTTCTTTTTTAGAATATTTATGCATACTCGCTTGAATATATTTACATATCTCAGTACAATCGCCTTATATTTATTGTAGGGAGATTTTCCAATATGAACAAAGAGAAAGTGATTCTGGCATACAGCGGAGGCCTCGATACTTCAGTAATCCTCAAATGGCTCTGCAACAAGGGTTTTGATGTCATCGCCTATGTTGCAAACGTTGGACAGAATGAGGACTTCGATGCCATTGAGAAGAAGGCCTTTGCAACAGGGGCCAGCAAGGTATACATCGAAGACCTGCGCAAGGAGCTGGTCACCGACTATGTATTTCCAGCTCTCAAGGCCAATGCAATCTACGAAGGCACCTATATGTTGGGCACCTCCCTTGCCCGCCCTATCATTGCCAAGCGTCAGGTGGAGATTGCCAAGAAGGAAGGCACTCTCTATGTGGCCCATGGGTCCACGGGCAAAGGCAATGACCAGGTCAGATTTGAGTTTGGCTACTATATGCACATGCCCAATGTGAAGATCATCGCCCCTTGGAAGGACCCTGAGTGGCTTGCAGAGTTTGAAGGCCGCTCGGACATGATAGCATACGCCAAGAAATACTGTATCTCCATCAAGGCATCCACCGAGAAACCCTTCAGTGAAGATGAGAACCTC
>CAYMRN010000113.1:0-5900 GCA_964392855.1 uncultured Sphaerochaeta sp. | reverse complement strand
CCTCTGTATAGCTCACAGGAAGGTTGGTGCTGTTTGTATAGTATGGTGTTTTATCCTCACCTGTCGCTGTCTTGATAAAGGGGAATGCCTCCTTATCATGTTTGGCCAGCCTATAGGTTGTCGATTCTGCAGGAGTAGCTTCAAGGTTATACAGGTCCCCATACATCTCCTGGTAGAGGGAGAGACGTTCGCGCATGTGGTTCAGCACTTCCTTGGCAAAGGCCAAACCTTCCTCGGTACCGATATGCTTGCCTAGGAACCTTGCATTGAGGCAAGCCTCGTTCATACCCACAAGCCCGATGGTAGAGAAGTGGTTCTCGAACGTGCCGAGATAGCGTTTGGTATAGGGATATAGGCCGGCATCCATCAGACGAGTGATGACACTTCGCTTGACTTCCAAGGAACGGGCACTGATATCCATCATCTTGTCCAAGCGCTTGTAGAAGTCCTCCTTATCCTGTGACAGGTAGGCGATCCTAGGCATGTTGATGGTGACAACACCGATGGAACCGGTGGACTCTCCGCTACCAAAGAACCCGCCGGATTTCTTTCTCAGTTCCCGAAGATCGAGTCTCAGGCGACAGCACATCGAACGGACATCACTGGGCTCCATATCACTGTTCACATAGTTGGAAAAGTAAGGGGTCCCATATTTGGCGGTCATCTCAAAGAGCAGCTTGTTGTTCTCTGTCTCTGCCCAGTCAAAATCCTTGGTGATGGAGTAGGTGGGAATAGGGTACTGGAACCCCCTACCTTCGCTGTCTCCCGCTATCATGATCTCAATGAATGCCTTGTTGACCATATCCATCTCGGCCTTGCAATCCTTATATTTGAAGGGCATCTCTACCCCTCCCACTATTGCAGGTAGCTCGGCAAGGTCCGAAGGAACTGTCCAGTCCAAGGTGATGTTGGAAAAGGGAGCCTGGGTTCCCCATCTTGAGGGAGTGTTGACTCCAAAGACAAAGGATTCGATGCACTGCTTCGTCTCCTGGTAGGAGAGGTTGTCGGCTTTGACAAAGGGGGCGAGATAGGTGTCAAAGGAGGAGAATGCCTGGGCTCCTGCCCACTCATTCTGTAAGATTCCCAAGAAGTTGACCATCTGGTTGCAGAGCGAGGAGAGGTGCTTTGCCGGTGCACTGGTGATCTTGCCAAAGACCCCACCGAGACCAACCTTGATGAGCTGGTTCAACGACCATCCTGCACAGTATCCGGTAAGCATCGAAAGGTCGTGGATATGCAGTTCTGCATTCCTATGGGCATCTGCAATCTCCTGGTCATAGACCTCAGAAAGCCAGTAGTTTGCCGTGATGGCCCCACTGTTGGATAGGATGAGGCCCCCCACACTATAGGTAACCGTAGAGTTCTCTTTTACACGCCAGTCATCAAGTTTCAGATAGCCGTCCACTGCATCCTTATAATCAAGGATGGTCGACTTCATGTTCCTGACTTTTTCCCGCTGCTTGCGGTAGAGGATGTAGCGCTTTGCCACATCGGCATAGCCTGCCTGTACCAGAACTGACTCTACACTGTCCTGGATCTCTTCAACCTCCACTGTCCCATCCTTGATCTTCGGTTCGTAATCACTGGTAACTTTCAGGGCAAGGAAATCTATTATATTGGGGGTAAACTGTTTGTTCTGTGCTTCAAAAGCCTTTGTCAGTGCCGATGCTATTTTCGAGATGTCAAAAGGGACAATCGAACCATCCCGCTTGATGACTTGATACATGCTCGCTCTCCTATACTATTTGTCTTTAGTACCAGACTACAGCATATATAGCGCTATATCAAGTTAAAACACACAATATGTGGTGTTTCTAGCGTATGGCAAAATTACAACCCTCGAATATATACAGGTTTGATATACCTCTTCAATAGGTTCTTATAGGAGACCATCTCCTCGGCAGAGAAGGCAGTCATCACCTCTTTTCCCAGAAGATTTCCCGAATCCACAAAGTTTTGCAGGTAATATGCCCTACACCCTTTCAGCCATTCCCCAATTGCGTGCATGGCTGACCGTGTATGGAATTCACGGACCAAGGTAGTCCTAAACTCATAGGGGACATCCCCTTCCATAAGGATTGCTACACTTTGTTCCACCTCTTTGGTGTCATAGGAAGGAAGCCCTATGGTAGTGCCGTAGTGCTCCTTGCTGTTCTTGATATCCATGGCTACATAGTCCACCAGACGACTCGCAACCAGATGTTGCAGACGATCAGGAAAGCTGCCGTTGGTGTCGAGCTTTACCAAATAGCCCCTATCCCGAATCTCCTTGATGAAGGGTTCCAGACCCCTGTTGAGCATAGGTTCCCCTCCGGTTATGCACACTCCATCAAGAAAGCCTTCCCTCTGGGAAAGGAATGCAAAGAACTCCCTCTCAGATACCACAGGCTCTGGCTTTGGGGCGACTACAAGATCGGGGTTATGGCAGAATGGACAGCGAAAGTTACAGCCATCCAAGAACACGGTACAAGCGACCATCCCCGGATAATCAAGCAAGGTCATCTTCTGTAAGCCGCCTATGTGCATACCCACCCCCTGCTCCAAGTGTAAAAGGGATTGGTGCAAAGGGGAAGGGCATGCTTGGGTTTTGTATCCTAAGCAGATTGCAATGATGTTCTGCCTTGACAAAGCAGAGGCGATGCTTTCTGCATCGCCTCCATCCTTAGTTCTTTATCTGTATTGTAGTTCTTGCTGTTCGCTCTATTCCCTACGGCATTGCAGGGGAGTTGCCATTGGGGCGCTGGTTGATGATACGGATCTGCTTGTACAAGCCCTCACCCTCACTTTTGGTATCCACGCCACCAAAGTCATTGAGGGCTGTATGGACCAGTCTTCTCTCATACGGGTTCATCGGCTCAAGAAGGCGACTTCTGCCACTGTTCCTGACCTGTTCTGCGCTTTTGAATGCCATGCGGATAAGCTGCTCTTCATGGCGCATGCGGTAGTTCTCGCTGTCGACAACAATCTTCAGATCAGGTTGGGTCTTGCCTACAAACACATTTGCCAGCAGCTGGATTGCATCCAGGTTCTTGCCTTTTCTTCCAATGATGATGCTTGAATTGTCGCTTTCGATATTCAGCCCAAGCTTTCTCTCTTTGCGAAAAGCGATGGTGACCTTTCCCTCATATCCCATCTTCTGTAGCATGGTTGCCACAAAGACCAGGACATCCTGCTCCAGCTGGCTGTTTACAGGGTGGTCTACAGCAGCCCCATCATCAAGACGAGGCTCGTAGCTATCAGGTTCGATGGGGGTGGTACCATCATCAAAATGAATCCTAATCTTTACATTGCTTTTCTTAAAAAGTCCCTTACGGACAGGTTCGACAATTTCCACATCAAAATCTTCACGTTCAATATGCAGTTCCTCAATTGCCTTTGCAATTGCCTCCTGCTCGGTACGTCCTTCGAATTCTTTTATCATATATTTACTCCGTTTCGGGAGGGAATCCCCCCCGAAGTTAAAATCATTTTTCTGACCTACTTGCGCTTCCCTTTCGGACCGGGAAACATCCTGACGTTGCTAGCCACCTCTTCTTTTTCACTCTTGTTTCTCTTCTTCTTGTTGGTATACATCTGCTGGAAGATGGATATGGCGTTCATAACCGACCAGTAGAGGATCAAGCCAGATGGTGCGCTGTAAAGCACAAAGAAGAACATCAGAGGCATACCGTACGTCATGAACTTCATCATACCCTGCTGACTTCCTGCAGTTTGTGCATTCTGCGTAATCTTCATCGAGAAGATCATGCTGACTGTGTAGATGATGGGTAGCAGGTGCAACTCATTGCCTATGAAAGGAAGGGTGAAGGGGAAGGTGAATACGGTATCAGGCATGGAGAGGTCTGGTATCCATCCTGGAATGAACATGGCTCCACGAAGCTCAAAGTGCTTGTTCAGGAGGCCATAGAAGGCGATGAGGATAGGGAACTGGACCAGCATGGGAAGACACCCTCCCATCGGGTTGATCTTCTCCTTCTTGTAGAGGGCAGCGATCTCCTCATTCTGCTTGGTCGGATTGTCAGGGTACTGTGCCTTGATCTCAGCCATCTTGGGCGAGAGGGAACTCATCTTTGCAGTCGACTCCATACCCTTCTTGGTGACAGGGTAGAGGATCAGCTTCAAGAGGAAGGTAAGGATGATAATGCCGACTCCATAGTTTGGAATGAGCTTATACAGGAAGTTGAGGATCCACTTGAGGATGTTCTCAAGCCATCCTAGCCAGGTGTTGCTATCCAGGGCCTTCTCCAGCTGCAGGTTGGAGACACCAAAGCTGTTCAGGCTTGCATCGTCATAGATGCTCATGAAGCTCTTGATCTGAGGACCTGCGTAGAAGCGGAATGTATCTGTCTGGGATGCACTCTTGATGGAGGGCCTGGAGAAGTACATGCTCGACTCCATAGGGATGCTGGCATCGGTACTCTCACTGAGGGTGACTGCATAGGAAGTGGCATCAGGGATGGCTATCATGGAGAAGTACTTGCCAGCCAGCGCTACCCAGGAGATAGGCTTGGTGGTGGTATACAACCCGTTGCTCAACTTGATCTGCTTCTTCTTTGTAGAGCCGTCTTCCTTGATGTAGAACCTTCGATAGTTATAGTTGTTGGTTGGTGCACTGGTAAAGGAAGGCCCGATCTGTGGCTCGAATGCCAGGGTATAGGCAAAATTCTCAAAGGAGAGGGGAATTGACTTGTTCACGCTGTTCTGCATGGAGATGTCAACCTGGAACAGGTAGTCATTCTCCCCAAAGGTGAAGGTCTTGTTTATGGTAAAGGTCTCACCGGTGGTCTTTCCTTCCTTATTGAGCATCTCAAAATCTTGGCTGAAGACAACCCTATTTCCTTGTATGGCATGGCGGAAGGTTGCATCGATAGGGTTGGACTTGTCGTTTCCTGCATACATCAGGAAGGCGTCGTTGCTTGTCTCTCCCTTAAAGAGCAGCTCGACAGGCTCGCCTTCATCCAAATGCTTGTTCAGCTTGAATGAGGATATTGCTCCCCCTACGGGGTTGAACTCAATGGTGAACAGGGGTGTCCTGTAGACAAATGGGGTAGCTGTCCCCGTTTCTCCCACGGCTACCAAGGAACCTGGCAACCCACTGTTCCAGGCAATGTTTGCTGAAACCATGGCGTTTTGGGCAGGAGCCAGAAGGGATGGAGTATCGGATTGTGTACCTGGTGCAGGCACAGAAGGACTCTGCTGCACCGTAGCTGTAGGCGGTGGGGCAAAGAATGTGGTCTGGATGGTCATTCCAACTGTTATGACCACTACTGAAAGGACAATGGCTAGAATGGTATTTTTATCCATATCTGCTCCTGATAGGTGTATACATGAGAAGAAATCACAGGAAGGATAGGATTATTCGAAGGGTTCTACACAAAAAAATGATGAAGGACTATAGCAGTACCTTAAGGCTGAAGGAGTACCCCAGCCTTTTCACAAAGAGATATGAGTTGCTTCGTTTGGATTTCATGGTCTGGAACCTTTCCTGGATATACGACAAATGCAAAGTCGTAACCGGAATGCATCAGAGGTTTTGCGTTACGCCATATCTCCTTGACCTGACGACGGATTCTGTTACGTTGTACAGAGTTTCCGTAGTTGCGAACAGGAATCACAATAATCCTGTTCCAATCAAGTTCATTATGGCTTACAACCATTTTCATTCCTTGGCAAGAGTAACTCCTGCCAGTTTTGAAAATATGATCAATTTCCGGTTTACGTTTTACTATTTCTTTCTTAGAAAGGCTTCTTCTCATCACATACGCTAAGCTTATGCCTGCCCTTGGCTCGTCTGCGAGCGAGTATGCTCCTACCACCTACTGTAGCCATACGTGCACGGAAACCGAATTTTCTATTTCTCTTTACTCTACTAGGCTGGTAGGTTCTTTTTCCTTTGTAAC
>CAYMRN010000112.1:0-5906 GCA_964392855.1 uncultured Sphaerochaeta sp. | reverse complement strand
ATTCTTCATGCCCTAGTGTACATCAGGGGAAAAGAGATTTCCATATCATCATAGGAAGCATTCGGTCATGACTTTCAAGTATGCCAGGCAGATAGGTGGTGGGCAGCCATTCCCGTTAGGATGTCTGCATCGCTTGGAGAGTTTGTCATAAATTTTGCCTGCAATGCATCTCCTTTCAAAAACTAATACCGCAATCTATCTCGCTATGGTATGCTAAGGGGGATGACATATTTGGAGGGCCTAGAATGAAAAAATCTGTAGTGATGAAATCAATGGTGATCATAGTCTTACTCGTTTCGCTTGCACTGCCTTTGTTTTCCGCCAATACCAGTTCAGGTAACATAAAGCTCATTGGGGCTCTACCCCTTGAGGCGAAGATGGAAGCAGGGTATGCCCTGAAAATTCCGATGCTTGTAGGAGATGGCCCTCTTTTCAGTGGCAATAACCTCAAGATAAAGGGGCTGTTGGGGCTTTCCCCTGTTGCAGCGACCTTTGGCATTGATGCTGTTCTGACACCCATAGCCTTGATGGAGCTTACCCTCGGTGGGGCAGTGGGTACAGGATGGGATCTTGATGCTATGGAGCTTTCAGGCCTGCTCAAGAGCTCAGGTGGCATTGGGACTGTCCTGGTTGCAGACCCCCTTGGCGGTGTGTACTACAAGGGTAGGGCAGGTGCTGCCCTGCAGTTTGATACCGGGGCAATCTTCCCAGGAGACTGGACCAGTGTCCTGCTGCGGACCTATCATGAGTTCATGTACCAAGGATATTCCGGTGCCAAGAAAGACGAGGCCTGGGAGTATGAGACCTCTGGGGCTAAGGTTAATGGGTTTAACTATAAGGGAGAATATGTTGTTGGATATAAGCTTCCCCTGATGCTTAACATGGTTGCCCTCCAATTGGAAACGTTTGCCTATAACCTATTTGTCGATACTGACCACCCCTTCATGTTTGATGTTGGGCTCATTGGTAACCTGGCGTTGCTTGATGGTCTGGATCTTACAGTAATAGTTCAGGGCACAAACCTCATAAAGAAAGATGCAAAAACTAAATTGATTAAAGAGGGTGATTTCCGCTTCAAGCGGGTAGGAGTCATGCTCAACTACTCGTTCTAATCTAAACCTTTAGGTACTACTGTATAGGCATCCTCTGGTTGCGGATGCCTATACACTTATTTGCACACTTGCATGTATGCATATTGGTCTATATTCCGATCCTTTTCAGGTGATATCCGCCTAATCCTACAATCTCTCTATCCTATCCTTTTGACTTCCCCATAACCCTAGAGTATCTTATACCTAAGGACTTTGATCCGCATCACAAAGATTCGGAGATTTTTGTATATACAAAAAAGAGGAGAAGCAGATGGACAAAAAGAAATTAGCTGATGCTATACGCATTTTAAGTATGGATGGGGTGCAAGAAGCCAACTCCGGACACCCTGGAGCCCCAATGGGGATGGCAGATATTGCAGAGGTACTATTCCGCCGTACCATGCGCTACAACCCGAAGAACCCCTCTTGGAAGAATCGTGATAGGTTTGTCCTTTCCAACGGACATGCCTCCATGCTCCTGTATTCCCTGCTGCACCTGACTGGCTATGATTTGACCCTTGATGACTTGAAGCAGTTCAGAAAACTTGGTTCCAAGACACCGGGTCACCCTGAATGTGACTTGACCCCAGGGGTTGAGACCACAACAGGTCCCCTAGGGCAGGGGTTTGCCAACGCTGTCGGTATGGCCTTGGCTGAGTCTAAGCTTGCGGCAACCTTCAACAAGAAGGACTTCCCGATAGTCGATCACTACACCTATGTTTTTGTAGGTGATGGATGTCTTATGGAAGGAATCTCTCATGAGGCAGCATCCCTTGCAGGGACTTGGAAGCTGGACAAGCTCATAACCTTTTATGACAGCAACGGTATTTCCATCGATGGTGAGATCACCGATTGGTTTACCGACGATACTGCTCAGAGGTTCTCGGCCTACGGGTGGCACGTCATCTCTGATGTCGACGGACATGACCCCCATGCGATAAGCAAGGCGATTGCCAAGGCAAAAGCCAATACCGACCAACCCTCCCTGATCATCTGCAATACGATCATAGGATTTGGCTCTCCCAACAAGCAGGGCAAGGCATCAAGCCATGGCGCCGCCCTTGGTAATGAAGAGGTATCCTTGGCAAGAAAACAACTCGGGTGGAAATATGAAGAGCGCTTCTATGTTCCTAAAGAGATGTATGAAGATTGGGATTTCACCAAGCAGGGTGCAGAGTATGAAAAGGAGTGGAACGAGCTGTATGCGGAGTACAAGAAACAGTACCCCATAGAAGCTGCTGAGTTCGAGCGCAGGGCAAGCGGTTCCCTTCCCGATGGCTGGGAAGCAAGACTCGATGCGATGATCACCAAGTGGCAGGCAGACAAGCTCGGTGTCGCGTCCCGCAAGGCTTCCCAGATGATACTGGACGAGATCAGCTTCATGTTGCCTGAACTGATAGGAGGATCTGCTGACCTGACCCCCTCCAACCTGACCCAAGGCAAGGGGTCGGAAAGTTATGATGTCGATGAGAACAGAGGTGGATATCTTCATTTCGGTGTTCGTGAATTCGGCATGATGGCTATTCTGAATGGCATAGCATTGCATGGCGGGTTTGTCCCCTATGGTGGAACCTTCCTGATGTTTATGGAGTACGCCAGGAATGCTGTAAGGATGGCTGCCATAATGGATCTGCCTGTCCTGCATGTCTACACGCATGACTCCATTGGCCTTGGGGAGGATGGTCCCACCCACCAGGGAGTCGAACAAGCGGCAAGCTTGCGCATGACACCCAATATGGTCGTGTGGAGACCTGCTGATGCTGTGGAGACTGCTGTTGCCTGGAAAGATGCCCTCAAGCGTAAGGATGGGCCTACTTCCTTGCTCTTAAGCCGTCAGGACCTGGTACCCCAAAAGCGCACGGAAGCCCAGGTGCTGGAGATCCAAAAAGGTGGCTATGTCATTTGGGAGTCTGGGGGCAAGCCTGAAATTATCCTGATCGGCACAGGATCTGAACTGGATCTTGCCGTCCAGGCGGCTAAGCGACTGGATAAGGATGGTAACAAGGTCCGAGTGGTATCGATGCCCTCTTGTGAGGTATTTGAAGCACAGGATGAAGCATATCGTGAAAAGGTGCTACCGAGTGACGTGCGTAAGAGAGTCGCTGTTGAGGCTGCATGGGCCGACTACTGGTTCAAGTATGTGGGTCTTGATGGCAAGATAATTGGTATGCGCAGCTTTGGAGCGTCTGCTCCTGCTGACAAGCTGTATGAGCATTTCCAAATTACTTCCGATGCTGTATATGAGGCTGCACTCTCCCTGAAATAGGGTAGGCTAGATTCATTGTACAGTCCGGTATTGTGGTGCTATGCCCGCCTCCTCGAGGAAGCGGGCATAGCTTTTCCCAGGCTAAAAACAACAAACACAGGAGAGCCTCATCATGAGACTCTCCTGTGTTTGTTCATCGTTTAGACTTCTGTTTCAGCCTCATCTGCCTTAGGCTTCAGGCGCCTTTCGTCACGGTAGATGACCGGTGATGCTCCAAAGAGATACTCATCCTCTATGGAGGTCCTCTCCATCTTGAGCAGTTCCTGGGCTATCTTGGTCACTCCCCGCCTGAAGTCAGGGGAGTTGATCTCCATGACGGTTTTCCCCCGGCTTTTGCGGTAATGTGAGTAGTGCTTCCAGAGGCTGTTGGTCATCTTTGCTGTGGTCGATGGCTTTCTCAGCAGTTCGAGGACTTCTGTCCGGAACTTTGGCTCAAACTCCCGGAACTCACTTTTTTGCAAGGATGCTAGGGTACGCCCCATCTCTCTTGCCCAGGAGTTGTCCAACTCCTGGCAGAGGAACTTAAGCCTGTACCACGCATCATAGAGCTCCTGCATCGTCGTGATGGAAAGGTCGCTGAACCAGAGGAAGGAGAGCATCCTGCGTCTCCAGTCCCACCACTTGAGGGGGCTTTGCAGATCACTGGCAGGGATGAGGAAATACCCCTTCTTCAAAAGAAGAGATCCGAATGTTCCTGGAGGGTTTCCACGTTTTGTGTTCTTGAGTGTTGTACGGTACACCCCGCAAGAGGGGCTACCATCCATGTAGACGAATGCCCGGGTATTGCATCTTTCAAGGGCTTCCATACAGACGGTGCACCCCTCTATCATCTCTTGGGTCACCACGCGCCCATGACGGCTCTTTACCTCGGCAACCCCTGCCCATACATCATCACCTGTACCATTGCTCAGGTGCACAGGGTCGCGGGGAATGCCCATACCAGCCATGCACTCCGGACAGACTGGGCACCAGATGTAATCAAGCTTCTCCCGACCCAGATGGGCAAGCATATCAAAGCCCTTAGCATTGTAGCGTACAGGGCCTCCCATACAGCAGAGGCTGATGCCTATGGGTATTTTTTGGGTCAGTATCACAGGTTGTTGTAAGTTCACCGTCTTCTCTCCTTGTCGATGGGTATATGCTAGCATGGCTTGGTCGGTATTGGATAGAATTACCAGAAAACTATGAGAGTGCGATGCGGTCAGCAAAGGATTGGGAGGTTCTACTGAAAACATCACTCTCTACGACTCGATGGCACCCTTCTTCTTTGCATAGATCGATGAGCCTACCATTGCGAGGAGGGTGAACAGGTATGGGATGGCCAGGATGAAGTCAGAAGGGATGTTCAAAGCACCTTGGGCAAAGTTGGAGAAGGCATCGGCAAGGCCAAAGATAAAGGCAGCGATAAGCAGGCCAATGGGTGTCTTGTTTCCTAAAAAGATAACCACCAGTGCTATCCACCCCTTTCCTGCCGTTATGTTAGGTACAAAAGCTCCTAGGTTTAGGGTAAGAAGGGCCCCTCCCAGACCACAGGTGAATCCTGAGATGAGGAATGAGGCGAATCGGTATCGGTCAGGGCGCATACCCAAGGTGGAGAGGGCTTCAGGGTGCAACCCTGTTGCCCGTACCCTGAAGCCAAAAGGGGTCCTGTAGAGGACTATATACGAGAGGCCAAGCAGCAGCCAACTCAGGTAGACAAACAGCGAGTGTCCGATGAAGATGTCCCCTAGGATAGGAATCTTCGCCAGTGATGGAGGTCCCAGCAGTGGCAGGGTGGCTATCGTGTCAAAGACGACAACACCCTTGTTGGCAAATAGGTAGAATGAGAGTACTACCGTCAGGCCTGAGGCAAACAAATTCACCGCAAGGCCGGTGATGAATACGTTGGATTTCAGGTTCAACGTCACCGAAGCCAGTATGGCCGACAGAAGCATGGTGCACCCGATGCCAAGCAAGGTCCCCAGGACCATACTTCCTGTGTAGTAGGTGAAGACTACCGAACTGAAGGCTCCGGTGAGCAACAAGCCCTCCAAGGCGATGTTCAGCATACCCGAAAGCTCAGTAAAGAGGCCTCCCATTGAAGCAAGAAGTAGGGGAGTCATGATAGTAACCGCACTATGGAGGATAGGGATGGTGAATTGCATCAGAGCTCCCTCCTCTTTTTTTCAAACAGGGTAAGCAACACTTCGCTACTGATGAAAAAGAAGATGATTGACTGCACGATGGCTGCAATCTCAAAGGTGACATCTGAATGGAGCATGGCACTTCGTGCACCTGCCTCAATATAGGCGAAGAACAGGGCTGCAGGGATCACAGCCGAAGGCCTGCTCTTTGCTATTAGGGCGACAGCTAGCCCGTTCCAGCCCATGCCGGAGGAAAACTCCTTTATCGTTGAGAAATATGTCCCGTAGATGGCAAAGCCACCTCCAAGGCCATAGAGGAAGCCGCTGAGGAACATGGGAAGTACGATGAACTTTTTGGTGTTGATGCCCCCATACTTGGCAAATCGACTGTTAAGGCCGGTCATCCGCAGCTCATATCCACTTTTT
>CAYMRN010000111.1:0-5927 GCA_964392855.1 uncultured Sphaerochaeta sp. | reverse complement strand
CTTGATATGGGTGAGGAACTCATCAAAACCGGTCTCCTGCTCCTGTGGCTCGTAATCAACCAGGGGGTAGTGCTCCATGACATAGTCTATATCCTTGTCGCCGCGGCCGGAAAGGTTGACGAGGATCTTGCTATCCTTGGGCATCGTCTGGGCCAACTTGATGGCATAGGCGACAGCATGGGAGGACTCCAGAGCTGGGATGATGCCTTCCATCCGGCTCAGACCGTAGAACGCCTCGACAGCCTCACGGTCGGTGGCACTCTGGTAGTTCACACGCCCGATGGTCTTCAGGTAGCTGTGCTGAGGTCCGACACCCGGGTAATCCAGGCCACTGGCGATGGAGTAGACAGGAAGGGCCTCTCCGCTCTCATCCTGCAAGAGATAGCTCTTGAACCCATGTAAGATCCCAACCTTTCCCAAAGTGAGGGTTGCTGCATGGTCTGGGGTATCCAAGCCCTTTCCAGCAGGCTCCACGCCATAGAGGGCAACTCCCTTGTCAAAGAGGAAGGCGCTGAAGATTCCCATGGCATTTGAGCCTCCGCCTACACATGCAACAATGGCATCAGGGAGGTTGCCTGTCATCTCGCGGAACTGTTTCTTTGCCTCGACACCTACGATGGACTGGAAATCACGGACCATCATGGGGAAGGGGTGTGGCCCTACCACCGAACCGATACAGTATATCTGGTCGATAGGATCCTCAAGATATGCCTCAAAGGCAGCGTCTACCGCATCCTTGAGCGTCTGGGTCCCACGGGTCACTTCAATGACTTTCGCCCCTAGGACCTTCATCCTGCTTACGTTCGGGGCCTCTTTCTTGATGTCCACCGACCTCATATCTATGTCGCAATCCAGACCCAATAGTGCTGCTGCCGTTGCCAGGGCGACGCCATGTTGCCCGGCTCCTGTCTCAGCGATTACCTTTTTCTTGCCCATCTTCTTGGCAAGCAGCACCTCGCCTATGCAGTGGTTGATCTTATGGGCGCCTGTATGGTTCAGGTCTTCTCGCTTCAGATAGATTTGGGCACCTCCAACACTCTCTGAGAGGCGTTTGGCGTGGTAGACAGGGGAAGGCCTTCCTACATAGTGGATCTGCAGGTCGCTGAGCTCCTCAAGGAATACCGGGTCGGTCACAATCTCGTGATAAGCCTTGGTTACGTCGTTCATCACCTCCTGCAGATGTGGGGGGATGTACGATCCTCCGAATTCTCCGAAGTTGCCATCCTTGTCAGGAAGATTGGTGGTATCGATCTCTTTGGTTATAGCGTTTTGCATAGGGTGCTCCTTATGGTTTGCTATGTTACTGTATATAGAAACGAATTGTCAATATATTTTGAAAGGAATAGGGGTATTTTTTATTTTTTTTCACCCAAGCTCTTTGGTCATGGGCATATTTTTTTGCTAGATTTTTATATTGTAAGGAATTAGGAAAAAATTGAGCCCACAACGTACATTGCGGGCTCATTGGGTACTGAATATTTTTGTGAAGCTGTTACAGACCGAGGCCTTTTTTCAAGGCATTTACATCACGGACGCCTACAGCCTTGTCGATAACCTTACCGTCTTTGTAGAACAAGAGGGTAGGGATGGACTGTACGCCAAAGGTAGCGGCGAGCTGGCCTTCCTCATCAACGTTGACCTTGCAGATCTTTGCCTGGTCCTCAGTGATTTCCTTGGCCAGATTCTCGAGTATGGTTCCCTGCATCTTGCAAGGTCCACACCATGCTGCCCAGAAATCTACGACTACAGGAACACTGCTTTTCAGCACTTCAGCTTCATATGTCTTCTCTGTTACATGTTTAATCATTTTCATCTCCTATGTTGTATACTATACAAATTATTTTTCATATCGTAAAGATAAAGTAGTACTTTTATTTGATAATGGCAACTACTTGCAAGGAAAAACTTATGTACCCACTGCTCGACCTCCACTGTGACACCCTCTATGCCCTGCATACAAACCCTTTGGCGGGAAATCTGTTCGCCAATACCCTTCATGTCGATATTGCAAGGATGAAAAAGGGAGGTCCTGTCACCTCATGTTTTGCAATCTTTATCGATACAGAAGAGTCTTTTTCCCCATGGAAGGACGCCTGTGACCTCCACTCGCTGTTTCGTGCTTCTTTGGAGGCGAATACTGATCACATCCGACAGGTCTGCACTACCGAAGAACTGGTTCAAAATTCCCTTGTAGGAGCCATGCTCACCTGTGAGGATGCTCAGATTCTGGAAGGGGATCTTACTCGTCTAGAGATACTGAAAGCTTGGGGAGTTGTGATGGCAAGCCTCACGTGGAATCATGAGAATGACTTGGGCTACCCCCATACCATGGCCGATAAGCCCCTTAAGGCCCTGGGAATCGAAGCGGTCTCTGAGATGGAGAGGCTTGGCATTGTTGTCGATGTATCCCACCTAAGTGATGCGGGCTTTTTTTCGGTGGCCGAGCATGCAAGAAAACCTTTTGTCGCCTCTCACTCCAACAGCCGTGGGTGCACCCCTGTCTCAAGGAACCTCAGCGACGAGATGCTGCGCATCTTGGGGGATGCTGGAGGAGTTGCGGGTCTTAATTTTTGCCCGTCCTTTCTCTCCTCGGACAGGAAAAAAAACCACATCAGCGATATGGTGCGCCATGCAAAGCATATGCATGACAAGGGAGGAAGCGGTATCCTGGCTATAGGGACCGACTTTGACGGTATCGCAGGAGAGCTTGCTATAGAGGATATTGCCGGGATGGAGAGGTTGTGGGATGCCCTTGTACAGGCGGGCTTCACCAACAGTGCCCTGGAAGGAATGTGGCAGAAGAACGCTCTTAGGGTGTTTGGCGCATAAGGCGAAGTAGGGCCTTGTCCTCCTCGCTTACCCTGAAGGACTCGATGCACTTCTGTATGGCCTTTTTCCGCACCTCTTCATTGAGGACCCCTGTATGGAGGTAGGGCAAGGCCCTATCTCGCTGCTTTGCTACAGCTGTTGCAAAGGCCCATGCAAGACCCATGTTCACATAGTAATGTTCACTTTGCACAGCCTTGAGGAGCTCTAGCACCTCAGAGGTATACTCATCGGTGAGGTAGTTGGTCATCATTGCGATGGTGGCAAAGCGAATGTCCCAAGGGTTGGATGAATCCAGATAGCCCCTTATCACGGGCCAGTATCCCTTTGGGTCGTGCTTGGGATCTGTAAAACTGGAACAGAGGCAGTCATTGCTTGCCCAGCTGTCATTGTAGGCCAACAGCTCATCCAGATAGTGCGTTTTGCCCTGGATATCCAGCTTCAGCAGTCCGAACAGCTTGTAGGCGAGGATGACCTCCTCATAGCAAACCGAGGGATACAGGAAAAAATCATCGAGAAACGATACCCCTTCTGCCTTGGCAAGTTCCTTTGCCAAGGCAGTAAGGCGGGGCACCCTGACTCCCAAGATCTCCCGTTGGGATGTTTTGAGTTTTTTTGAGAACAGGGCATAGGAAGGCTCACTCATCAGAGCGAGCCTTCCTCGGAGGAGGTCCTGCTTCATAGTCCCATGCGTTTGGTAAAGCGCATCAGGTTGTCGATTGTCATCGCCATATCCTTATGTGCGCGTTTCTTTGCAATCTTGAAGTCAACGGCGAGGCGGTTGATGGAGAATATGCCGCTGACACCCTCATCATAGGCGCCTTCGACATCATCGGAGATGTCACCCACCACTGCCAGCACAGGGACATTGGCCTTTTTGGCCCTTCTGGCAACACCGATGACTACCTTGCCCCTAAGGGACTGGCTGTCGATCTTGCCCTCTCCTGTGAGTACCATGTCTGCAGTCTCAAGCAGTTTTCCAAAGTTAACGGTATCAAGGACTGTCTCAATGCCCATCTGCAGTGCGGATCCAAAGAAGGCAGCCATGCCGCCTCCCATGCCACCTGCAGCCCCGGATCCCGGGATTGCCTGGACATCGAGTTTGCAATCCTTGCTGATGACCTTAGCCAGGCTTTCCAGATTAGCGTCGAGGATCTTCACCATCTCTGCATCTGCACCTTTCTGAGGTCCAAAGATATAGGCAGCGCCTTTGGTCCCATAAAAGGGGTTGTCAATGTCACACATCGTTGTGATGGAGATGTTTTTCAGTGACTTGTCCAGCCCTGAGCAATCGATCGAGGCAACCTGATGAAGCGTTCCCCCTGTTGGGATAAAAGCTTTGCCCTTATCGTCCTTGAACAGTACTCCGCACGCTGCGGCAGCGCCACAACCGGCGTCGTTGGTTGCACTTCCCCCGAGTCCTACGATGATCTCCTTGCATCCGCTTTTTGCAGCTGCAAGAATCAGTTCGCCAACTCCGTATGTTGTTGTGCGCTCAGGATGGAGCTCATCCCCAACAAGAGGAAGACCTGCACAAGCGGCCATCTCGATGATTGCGGTACTGCCCTTAACCACGCCATAGAAGCTCTCCATGGGTTCGCCAAAAGGTCCCTGTACGGTCAACGTCCGCTTCTCGCCGCCAAGGGCTTGCAAAAAGGCATCAACGCTTCCTTCGCCACCATCGGCTACGGGAATCTGCTTAACCTTCGCATCGGGATAGTGGACCTTGATAGCTTTGTCCATAATACTGCAGATCTCTTCGGAACTCATGGTTCCCTTAAATGAATCGGGGATCAAAAGGATGTTTTTCATCGTCGGCTCCTATACATAGTAGCAGCTACCCTTAATGGGGAAGCTGCTATGTTGATGCCAGAAGGCTTCTCTTCTGGCTTTTCCCTATCTTACAACAAAAAGAGGGAGATAATCCAGATGAAAATCATGGAAGAGAGGCCCATGAGCAAAGTGACCATGGTTTGTGTCTTGTATCCCTCTTCAGGTTTCATCTCCCCAAAGTTGGTCACAACCCAGAAATAGCTGTCATTTGCATGGGATACTGTCATCGCACCGGCCCCGATCGCCATGACTGTGAGCACTGCCGCCATGGGAGATGTGAGCCCCAGTCCTGTCATCATGGACCCACTGTCGACAAAGCTGCCCATGATTCCTGCAGTTGTCGTAATGGCTACGGTAGAGGAGCCTTGTGCAGACTTGAGGATTGCTGAGATGAGGAAGGGAAAGAAGATTCCTACCATGCTCAGGGCGGCTGCATTGTCCTTCATATATCCGACAAACCCCGCACTGGAGATGACCTTGCCAAGGACACCACCGGCTGCTGTAATGAAGAGAATGGGGCCGACAACCTTGAGGGTATCGGTGGTCATGGCATTGAAGGCGCGCATCTTGCCACTCTGGCCAAGGAGGATGATGCCGAAGATAAGGCCTATGGTCAAAGCTATGATGGGACTTCCGATGAATTTGCTGAGGGTTGCCAGGTTGCCGCTCCACTTCATCGCACTGGATAGGGAGCCGAGGGCCATGCAAAGGATCGGGATGAGGATGGGGGCGATCGCCATAAAGCCGTTGGGGAGTTTTCCAAAGCTCTTGAGCAGGGTGTCATAGTCCTCTCCCTCAAGATCCTCATTCTGCTCGTCGGAACTTTTTATCCTTTTTCCGATGAAGTTTGCATAGAAGTAGGCAACAAGCAGGGAAGGGATTGATACTATTGCACCTATTATTATGACCATGAAGAGGTTGTCCCCGATTCCCAAAGTTCCTGCCGCCGCGATCGGTCCAGGTGTGGGGGGGATGAACACATGTGAGGTATAGAGTCCTGCAGAGAGAGCAACGGTCATGGCCACAGAGGAGAACTGGGTCTTCTTCCGCAACGCCCTGCGAATAGGGTCAAGGATGACAAAGCCGCTGTCACAGAATACGGGGATGGATACTACCCAACCCATTATCTCCATTGCCAGCTGAGGCCTTTTCTGCCCGACAAGGCGCACTACCATTTCTGCAAGTTTCAGGGCGGCACCGGTCTTTTCAAGGATGGTCCCGATAAGGGCACCCAGGATGATGACAATACCGATACTGCTGAATATGCC
>CAYMRN010000110.1:0-5948 GCA_964392855.1 uncultured Sphaerochaeta sp. | reverse complement strand
TCTGCCAACAGGAGCTCTGTGAGCCTATAGCTGGTCGAGCCCTTTTCCAAGAGTCCGAGCAGATTTCTACTGAGTGTTATTTCTTTCGGTGATTTCATGCCTACAGGATACAACATGTTCTTCACAAGCGAAAGGGCATGTGGATAAAAGAAGCCAGTTGCCCTATACTGGGTGCATGAAAAAAGTGACCATGAAAGATTTTCGTTGGCTTGGCAAACCCCAGAGCTGGGAACGGACCTACAAGAACCTCACCCTTACAGTCGAAGGGATGCTTTGCCTTCCCCAAGGGCCTCTCCTGCTAGCGGTGAGTGATGATGACTTCACCCTCTCACTGCAGACCACAACAGCCCCTGATGGGGGCTTCTGTGGTGTGTGCCTCTACAATACCGATGAGTGCTATACGGCCGTAGGCAGGTCCAAGACCAATTTGCTGCTTGAAAGCTCGTCCCGTTCCAACAGGACAAGGCTCACCATCCCGCTTCCAACAGAGCAGGAGAACATAGAATGGCATCTGGACCGAAAAGCCTCAGAGGTGCGCATAGGCTACGCAGTCCCCTCGGAAAAAAGGGTAGAATGGGTCAGCTCCACCACTATGGCCGGCATGCAGGGTGCCATAAGCTTTGGGGTGTTCTTCTCCAACCATACCAACACTGCCTTTCAAGCCGGAATGCATAGCCTCAGCTATATAAAAAGTGAGGTGTAGCCACTCGTATAACCCCCACTGATATGATACGATTGACCATCTTCACATCACACCCCTCTGGAAGGGTATTTAGGAAGGAGACTCCATGCAAGAAAATGATGACCTAGAGGTCAAGGAAAAGACATCGCTCAACTTTTTGGAACGCATCATAGAGGACGACCTCGCCAATGGTAGGGTTCCCAACAATACCATTGTCACAAGGTTCCCTCCCGAGCCAAATGGCTACCTGCACATCGGACACATCAAGGCCATCTGCATAAACTTCGGCCTGGCCGAAAAATACGGAGGCAGGTGCCACCTCCGTCTTGATGACACCAACCCAGAAAAGGAAGAGCAGGAATATATCGATGCCATCAAGGAAGACCTCAGGTGGCTGGGTTTTGATTGGGGTGTCCACGAATACTACGCTTCAGACTACTATCAGGACCTGTATGAGATTGCAGTCCGCCTGATCAAAGAGGGCAAAGCCTTTGTTGACAGCCTCTCAGCTGAAGAGATGAAAGAGTACCGTGGCACGCTTACCGAGGCTGGCAAGAACAGCCCATACAGGGACCGTAGCGTCGAAGAGAACCTGCGCCTGTTTGAGGAGATGCGCCAGGGCAAGCATGCTGAAGGGACCCATATCCTCAGGGCCAAGATAGATATGAGCAGCCCCAACATCAACATGCGTGACCCCGCCCTCTATCGCATCAAGTTTGCCCATCATCTGAGGACAGGGGACAAGTGGTGCATCTATCCGATGTATGACTTCACCCACCCCATCAGCGATGCCATTGAAGGGATTACCCACTCCTTGTGCACCCTAGAGTTTGAGGACCACCGCCCTGCCTATGACTGGGCTACAGCCATCGATGGCATCGACCATACCCCTCGTCAGTACGAATTTGCGCGACTGAACATCAGCTACCTGGTGATGAGCAAGCGCAGGCTTCTCAATCTGGTGCAGATGGGTATCGTCACCGGGTGGGATGACCCTCGGATGCCTACCATAAGCGGGATCCGCAGACGTGGCTACTCACCCGAGTCCATGAAGGATTTCATCAGCCGTGTCGGCGTTGCCAAGGCTGAAGGGCTGGTCGATTACTCCTTGATGGAGTTCTGTGTCCGTGAGGACCTGAACAAGCGTGCAGAACGTCTTATGGTTGTCCTCGACCCCATCAAGGTGATCATAGACAACTATCCTAAGGATACGATTGAGTATTTTGAGGCTGAGGACAATCCGGAAGATCCCAATACTGCAACCCACCTCGTCCCCTTTGGCCGGGAGCTGTACATTGAACGGGAAGATTTCATGGAAGTTCCGCCAAAGAAATACCATCGCCTCTACCCTGGCAACGAGATTCGCCTGAAATACGCATACTACATCACAGCGAACTCTGTGGTTAAGGATGCTGATGGCAACATCACAGAAGTGCACTGCACCTACGATCCCCTCTCCAGAGGTGGCACCACCGCCGACAAGAGAAAGGTCAAGGGAACCAGTCACTGGGTGAGTGCCACCGAAGGTGTCTCCATTGAGGTAAGGCTATACGACAAGCTTTTCCTTGACGAGAACCCAGGCAAGGCGACAGGAAACTATCTTGATGACTTAAATCCAGACTCCTTGATAGTGGTCCCGGATGCGAAGGCAGAACCTGAGATCCTCAACGCTAAGGTTGGAGACTATCTGCAGTTCATCAGAAACGGATACTTCTGTCTCGACAACAAGGGGAGCAAGGAAGGTAAGCTCGTCTTCAACAGGACGGTCACCCTCAGGGACTCCTGGGCCAAAATCAAACAGAAGATGGGAATATAGGCTCCAGTGACCCAGGGCAGGGGAACCCTCCTCTGCCCTGCCTCTTTTAACCTTGCAGGGGGTTGCCATGAACTATTTTTTTGACCAGCACTTCCATGTCATGAATATCGAACATCCGAACTTGCTCTCTTTCTTTGCTTCCCTGGACAGCGGGATACCCGACCTCATAACCAGCGGGGCATTCTCACCAAGCTATATCTTCACAGCCAAAAACCGCAGGGGTTCCTTGATGCTTGATAGGATCACGAACACCCTCACCACGTTTGAGCAACCCATCGGCCACACGCTGGCCATGATGGAGGATGACCTTATGGGCAAGTTCCCCTCCCTTGAGGAGGAGTCTCCCAGGCCTGAGCAGCCATACATCCGGGATGGGAAGATGCATATGCGGGGAAGAAGCTATGACAAGCTGGCCATGAGCCCGCTTCTGATGGACTTTTCCAGCACCGATATTAGCAAGGAGAGCCTCTACTATCCCCCTAAAAAGGCGAAGAAAATCCTAAAGTACGCAGAAGACACCCTTGCAGGGTTTGACTGGTACAGAAAAACTCATCCCGACGGGCTCTTTGAATTCTATCCCTTCATAGGGATCACACCCCCAGCCCACTCCATAGCGTTCATTGAGGAACTGCTTGAAACCTATGTGGTTACAGACCACAGCAGGAAAAGCCAGTTCAAAAAGGGCAAGCAGAAGTTCTATGGGATCAAATTCTATCCTCCCCTGGGATATAACCCTTGGCCCTCTGACCAAAAGGAAATGGAGAAGGTCACCCTGATCTATGAGTTCTGCACCAAGCATGACATCCCCATCATGACCCATTGTGATGACCAGGGGTTCCGAGGCGTCCCTCCAAAGGACGCCTGGAGGTTTACAGCTCCGTCGGCTTACAAGCCTGTTTTGGAAAAGTACCCCACCCTCCGCATAGACTTTGCCCACTACGGCTGGCAGTACAATCCGCTGCACAAGAACCCCATCGCTTTCATCAGTGCCGCAGCAAACAAGGTCCCTGACTCCCAATGGTTCTATGATGTGGTGGACCTGATGCACTGCTATCCTAACATCTATGCCGATTTTTCTTTCAGCGGGACCAACAGTGACTTCTACGTCCTGTTGCACAACTTCATACAAGGCCTCGATGATGATGAAAAGGGGGAGACTGTTTTGCAGCGATCTATCTTCGGTTCTGATTTCAACGTGAATCTCTTGAAGGTGGAGTCATACAACTCCTATTTCCGAATGTTTGAGCAATCACCATTCAGTGATGATGAGATACACCGGTTCGTCCATACCAATCCTATGCGGTATATGGGTATCGTCGAGTAGGTCCCTAACAAAATATCCGAAGACGACGACAAGGGTACAGCCGCATGCATCTTGCCAGCTTGGTATAGGCTTGGGGCACATCCATGACAGAACCCCCACTGCACTGCAGAGGGGGTTCTGTTCTTGGACTGTGCCGGTTGGAAGAATCGGCAAGGAGGGGGACTGATCAGAAAGTAGGGCAGACATGAGTATGCCTGCCACAGATCAAAACCCATCCTTTGGGACAACTCTTAGTAGTTTTTAGCTTCCAGTTCAAAATAGGCCTGGGGATGGTTACAAACTGCACAAAGTCCTGGGGCCTTCTTGCCGATGACGACATGACCACAGTTGGAGCACTTCCAGATCTGATCGCCATCTCTGCTGAAAACAATTCCATCCTCAACATTCTTCAGAAGGTCGAGATAGCGCTGCTCATGGTGCTTCTCAATGGCTGCCACCATCTCAAAGAGTGATGCTATCTTGGTAAAACCCTCTTCACGTGCATCTTTGGCAAAGTTCACATACATCTCGGTCCACTCGTAGTGTTCACCGGCTGCTGCGTCCTTGAGGTTCTTAGCAGTTGTGCCGATTTCACCACCTTCCTGGAGAAGCTTAAACCAGATCTTGGCATGTTCCTTCTCATTTCCTGCAGTCTCTTCGAAAAGATTGGCTATCTGGACATACCCCTCTTTACGAGCCTTTGAGGCGTAGTAGGTGTATTTGTTCCTTGCCTGAGATTCACCTGCAAATGCTTCAGCCAGATTAGCTTCAGTCTTCGATCCTTTCAATTCCATACATTGCTCCTTTACTGCGCATTGGCAGCATGCTTTTTTTGACAATCGGGACAAATCCCGTTAAAAACAAGTTCATATGATTCTAGCTCATACCCATGAGTATTGATGTTTTCACCGGTAAGGACAACATCCTCAAACAGCTCAACATCACTTACATTCTTACAGCGGGTACACTGGATATGGTAGTGCTCCCCCAAGGTCCTGTCAAAATGATCAGGTCCCCCAAGCACGCGTACCCGCTTGACCCTCCCTTCACTAACTAGCATATTGAGGTTCCGATAGACTGTAGCACGACTGATGGAAGGATGCTTACTTACTATCGTATCATAAATCTGTTCTGCATTGGGATGGTTGTCAGCTTCTGAAACAGCATCCCAAATCAAGCCTTTCTGTATTGTTTGTCTTTTTTCTTTCATTTTATTCCTAATTGGTATTGTTTCCTATATAAGAGGATAAACCACAGCACAAATTATGTCAACTTCTAGTAAAAACCTATGTTCAATCTATGGTGTCACATGGTTGCAAAACCACACATGAAACCTTGACGCAACAACGCAAGCATTATACCACACATATGCAATAATACCATAATTACCAAGTAGTTATTTTTTTATTGTAATCCAATGGATGTATGCCAATATCTGAAGGGGTGCAAACAACCTTGCAGGTGGTACGATTCAGGTCATTGCCCCCTGTGGAACATAGCCAAAGCTAATCTTAGACACAAACCAACAACTGTCGATCACTCCCCTATCAGACTGGTATCCGAAGGGGAGTGTGATATTCCTCAAACAAAAACCCTATAAGGCTATTTTTCGCCTCTGGCCAGTTTTACATGGCTGTCTGCCATCTCAAACTGGTCCACCTGAGCACATGTTGTGTTCAAATCCAAGGCAGCAACGACCACGATTTCCATCTCTGGCAGGCGTTTCACGTTTGAACTATATTCACGACTCGTGCCAAAGCCACCACAACCCATGATTCTCAACGCTTCCTTGGCAGTGCCGAAGTTTGTCCCCCCTCCTATGGTAGCAAGTTCCAAGGTCGGCATGGAAACCATATAGTGCAAGCCTCCATCGACAGCCTCTGCCATGAGAAATGCTGTGGAGCTCGAGACAATATGTGCCAAGTCCTGTCCTGTTGCTGCAAAGAAAGCAGCGATGGCATTGGCTGCATTGACATTGAAGCCACCAAGGGTACCGCTGATGCTCGATCCCAAGTAACACTTATTGAATATCAGCTGCTCAATTTTTCTAGGGGTTACGATGGGACTGAATACATTCTTGAGCACTTCGGAAGGAATGAAAATTTCAGCCTGAACGCTCTTGCCCCTACCGTGCAGGATGTTGACAT
>CAYMRN010000109.1:0-5950 GCA_964392855.1 uncultured Sphaerochaeta sp. | reverse complement strand
TAGCAGGTGAGGCTTCAAGCAAGATAAAACGCATCTTGAAGCAACTCAACATACCACCGCAAAGGATCAAGCAGATCATCGTTGCCGTCTTTGAGGCAGAGGTGAATGTCATTGCGCACTCCTACGGAGGCAAGGTGGTCTGTGACATCAAGGAAGAGAGGGTGCAAATTGATGTGATCGATACCGGCCCTGGCATTGAAAACCTTGACCTTGCCATGACCGAGGGGTGGTCGACAGCCACCACAGAGGTCAGGGAGATGGGATATGGGGCCGGTATGGGCCTGCCTAATATCAAAAGAAGTTGTGATGAACTGAAGATCTATACGAAAAAGGGTGACCACACCCACATCTCCATGCGTTTTACCCTATAAGGAGCGTGCGATGAACGACCTGCCCTTCCACCACTCTCTGCATGTCATTGAAGAGAAATGCAAGGGTTGTACACACTGCATGAAACGTTGTCCGACCAAAGCCATACGCATCTCAGGAGGAAAGGCGAGGATTTTCAGCGACCTGTGCATCGACTGTGGCCAGTGCATGGCAGTCTGTCCCAACGATGCCATTGAGGTTGAGCAGGATACCTTTGAACAGCTCAATGACTACAACTATCGCATCGCGATAGTCCCTACAGCCTTTTTTGCCCAATTTCCCGACACCTTCTCCCACGAACAGATATGCTCGGGCCTCTATGAGTCGGGCTTCACGCATCTCTACTTTGCCGAGACAGGCATCGACATACTGGACAAGCTGGGAGCCCCTGAGATCGAGCACACCCTACCCTTGATCAGCAACTTCTGCCCTTCAGTCCAACGCCTGATCCAGATTCGCTTTCCCCTGCTTTTGGAGAACATAAGCCGTGTTCGTCCCCCCGCCCAGATGGTAGCCCTTTTCGCAAGGAAGGAGCTTGAGGACCAGAGCGACTCGATAGGCATATTCTATCTCACCCCCTGTGCTGCAAAAATTGCCCAGATAAAGACCAAGGGCTCGGAGGAACACACCCTCTTCCAGGGGGTAATCAACTTCAACACAGCCTACAACAGGGTCAGGTACTTTTTGGAAAAGCACAAGCACCAAGAGAGCGTGGGAAAGCCCAACACCCTATCTTTCCCCTCCATCACCCGCAAGGCAAGCCTGTGGAGCCTGGTAAAGGGCCAGAGCAGCACCAAGGGTGGGCGATCGCTCTCAGTAGATGAGGTGCATAATGTCATAGAGTTCCTCGACCTGCTGGAACAGGAAGACGACATCAACCTGGAATTTCTTGAACTTGACGCGTGTGCTGAGGGGTGTCCGGGGGGAATTCTTACCGTACGCAACCGGTTCCTTACAAGCGAGCGCCTCAGGCACTGGTCCGAGACCCTACCCAAGGTTCTTCCCCCATCGCTGATCAAGCGCATCAACGACCAGAGTGACTACCTGTCCAAGAACCTCTATCTTGACCCACCCCAGCCCAAGGGGGGCATGAAGCTGGACAAGGATATAGGCAAAGCGCTCTACAAGATGGGAAAAGTACGCCAGATCCTTGATGTCCTGCCTGGAATAGACTGCGGGCTCTGCGGGTCTCCGACCTGTAGAGCCCTGGCTGAGGACATTGCCCAGAAAGAAGCGAGCATACGCCAGTGCGTCGTGCTCAAGCTCAACGACCCGAAAGAGCTCAACGCACTTGCCAAGATCTGGGGAGAGAGGCCTAGAGGGGCAGGCGCCTTGAAGGACGATCAAGGGTAGGGTTCTTCGCCTTCTCACTCTCCAGAAGCTGCATCCCTGCTATAGCCACACAGGAATATTCATCCTTGGCATGGGCCAACAAGGCCTTTGCACCCTCATTGAGGTGTTCGCTTGTGATGTCCAGAAGCTGGTTGCGCCTGATCGTCCTGAACTCATCGGTAATGTTATAGAGGATTCTCCTAAAGGATAGGATCGAGTCCTGTGAAGGGGAGAGGGGGCGCAGGTCATTTCCCACCAACGTGATGAGCGCATTCTCAATATCCTTAGGGTCAACTGCCTTTGTCGTATAGAGCTCAAGGCACTTGGTGAAGTCGGCAAGGGTCCCTGCTATGCGGGGATCGCGGTAGGAGCTGAAAAAGAAGAGCTCCTCCATGACATCTGCGTGGGCGGTGACCCCATAAGCCCCACCCTGGGCCCGAACCTTCTCCCAAAGTTCATTGCCGGTCATTATCTGTCCGAGCAGCACCTGGGCGGCCTGCTGGTCCGACCCTCGCTTGCTTGAGCGGAGCACATACGCCATGTAGCTGACCGTTGATGGCAGGCGATAGAGTTCCACTGCGTGGGCGATGCCCTGGCTGACTTTCTCAAAGGAGCGTACCCGCGCTTCGATCGCCTCCTTCTCCTCAAAGAGGTTGGCAAACATCTCATAGGAGGGGACAAGGGTGGGTGCAAGCTCCTCGTCACAGCCAAGGTTGAGGATAAGGCGCTTGCGATTGTTCAGTTTCGCTTGCAAAGCCTTGAACTCCTCAGCGATGAGGAAGAGCTGCCCGTCCTGGATGTTCTCCAGGAAAAACCACTGGTCAAGGCCGGCTAACTGCTCCCCTTCATACTGCACTGAGCTAAAGATGGATGAGGCAGCCAAGGATGCAAAGCTATGGGCTGAGTAGGTTATCCCGTCGACATAGTCGCCCTTGAGGTTGGTAAGGGCTGCTTGCAACCGCTCAATGTCACCGACATTCGAAGCGGTGAAGAGGGTATGTAAAAAAAAGAGGGCTTCACTGAAATCCTCTGCCAGTGTTCGGGTCCTGCAGACCATCAGTATCCTGTCAGGGCCTTCGTGTGAGGATCCCATCTCCACATAGAGATTGGTGTCCCCAGTCAGGCTCTTCAGCTTGTTTGCAACCTCGGGATACTCCATCTCCCCGATGCCGGTCATCTGCAGCAGGCGGATATACAGCGGCAGCAGCAGCAGTTCGCGCTCTGATAGGTCCTCTATCTGGAAAGCAAAGTCAGCATAGGCAATCTTGTTGCAGAACATCTTCTTCAGATAGAGAGGCCGCCCTGCAATGCTCATCTCTTCATAGGTGTTAGGCTCTATGGCAGACGGGAGGTCCTCAAGCTTCAGGAAGGGAACCTTAGCCTTGTCCTCCATGGTGTCCTCTTCTAGTTCAAATTCCATGAAGCGCTCATTCTGCAAGGAGAGTTGCTTCAGCCCCTTTTTCCCCAGGGCTTGAGCCTGCGCCTGTGCATATTTCTCAATGGACGCCATCTGTCGTTTTTCGTGTTCGCTGTCAGCTCTGACGCTCACCAGGCAACGATGCGGGTTGTCCAACAGGTTGCTCTGTATCCACTCCTCAAAATAGCGGGGGTTGGCCAGAAGCGCATCTTCAAGAGCTCTTAGGGGAGCTGCAGTGCCTATGGTATCCGAGGGGGAGAGGTCAACCAGCCACCCTTTGAGGGAGCGGATGAGGGCTCGAAAGCCGTTGGGAAAGCCTCCGGGGATCTCTTGTTGCTTGAAGCGTGAACGCTTCATTGAGGAGGCTATGATAGCAGGATCGATGCCCTGTTCCACAATGGACTCCAGAGAGGAGAGTATGAGGTCTTGGGCCTCCTCTGCCCTATCTGCATCTATTCCTTTGAACCCTACGGTAAAAGGCATCTGCCTATAGTCGCTGCTCATGCCGCTTTCAGGGGAGATGTCCTTGCCAATCTTGGAATCGAGCAAAGCCTTGTAGAGCGGAGCGCCAGGATTGCCCAACAGGATATCCACCAGAGTTGAGAGAGTGACTAGGGAGAGCGGATCGCTTGCCTCGCAAGTTGCCCATGAAAGGACCACCGAATCGCCATTGTTGCCTTCCCCTTCCTCAACCGGGCTGGTGAAGGAGGTCTTGCGTGGGGCTTTCCAAGGTTCGGAGAGCGGGGGGATGCTGTCGACCTTGAGCTTGGCATAGGAGCGAAGATACTCATCTTCCAGCATCTCTAGCTTCTCACCCACCCCCATATCCCCATAGATGAAGAGCTTGCAGTTCGAGGGGTGGTAGAACATGCTGTAGAAGGCAAGGAACTGCTGGTAGTTCAGCTGGATGATCTGTTCAGGATCCCCGCCGGAGTCAAAGGAGTACGGGGTGTCGGGAAAGAGCGAACGTATGCTGTTGCGTCCCACGATGGTATCATGGTCGGCCCCACTGCCAAGCATCTCGTTGTAGACCACCCCTTCGAAGTGGCAGCTATCCCCGTCACAGACCATGCGCACACCTTCCTGCTGGAAGGTCTCCTCACGCAACAGTGGAGCAAAGACCGCATCGGTATAGACTGAGAAGAGGTTGTCAAAATCCTTCTTCAGGGGAGTTGCGGCAGGATACATCGTCCTGTCAGGGTAGGTCATTGCGTTCATGAAGGTGTTGGTACTGCCCTTGAGCAGGGTCATGAAAGGGTCTCGCACAGGGTATTTTCTTGAACCTGAGAGACAGCAGTGCTCCAGGATGTGCGCTATCCCTGCGTCGTTGCTGGGAAGTGTCCTGAAGACATAGCTGAAAAAGAGTTCCTTGTCATCGTTGACCACCTGGTAGACTTCCATCCCTGTGGCTATATGACGAAAAAGATACCCTGTCGCCTTGTACTCCTCAAGCGGGGAGATCTCAGAGAGAACAAATCCAGAAACTTCATCGCCTACAGCCCATGCTCTTTCACCCATTGCTCTTACGCTCCTATTCAAGAGGGAACACTACCATGAGTATCAGTGATTGACAACCCTTGGCTCAAAGACTACCCTTGGACCATGCTATACATAGGAAGTCACACAAGCATTGCAGGAGGGCTGGAGAATGCGGCCATCGAAGCGAGCAAGCTAGGGGCCACCGCCTTTGGCATGTTCACCAAGAACCAGCGCCAGTGGGCCGCAAAACCCATCACTGAAGAACAAAGCACCCTATTCAAGGAAACCCTCAAGGAGCTGGGGTTTTCCAAGGACCAGGTCCTCCCCCATGACAGCTACCTGATAAACTTGGGAAATCCCGATGACCAGAAACGAAGGCAGAGCCTCGATGCCTTCATAGACGAGCTGCAAAGGGTGCAGGCTCTTGGGCTGGACAAGCTGAACTTCCACCCCGGCTCACATGTGAACAAGATAGACCGGAAAGGCAGCCTTGCCCTGGTCAGCGAGGCTTTGGATGAGGCGCTCGCTTCCACTGAAGGGGTACGCCCAATCATAGAGACAACAGCTGGCCAAGGCAGCAACCTCGGCTCCTCCTTTGAGGAGATCGCAGAGCTGCTCAACAGCAGCCGCTATCCTGACCGCCTGGGGGTCTGCATCGACACCTGCCACATCTTTGCAGCAGGGTATGACCTGAGAAGCGAAGAGGCCTTTGAGAAGACCTTTGAGAAGTTTGGCCAGATAGTGGGGTTCGACAAGCTGGAAGGGATGCATCTCAATGATGCAAAGATAGGGTTGGGCAGCAATCTGGACCGCCACGAGAACCTAGGCCGGGGCCTGATAGGCCTTGAACCTTTCATCCGCATCGCCCAGGATCCTCGCTTCAGGGGCATTCCCCTGATCCTGGAGACGATTGACAGCTCGCTGTGGAGGGAAGAGATTGCCCTTCTGAAGAACTGGGCAAAGAAAGAGAGCAGATGAGGAACAAGAGCCTCCCCTTTCCCAAACCCCTGCTGTTCGGCCATCGTGGCTACGTTAGCCTGGCACCTGAAAACACCCTCGCCTCTTTCCAGCTCTGCGTGGAAAAGGGGATACCCGGCGTTGAGCTTGATGTGCAGCTGTGCAAAAGCGGTGAGCTGGTCATAGTCCATGACGCAAACATGAAGCGGGTCAGTGGCAAGGATGCCCTGGTGAAAGACTTGAGTTTCGATGAGCTGAGAGACTTGGACATTGGAGATGGGCAGCGGGTCCCACTGCTGAGCGAGCTGTTTGAGCTCTGTGGGGACAGGCTCTACTATGACATTGAACTGAAGGTGCCTGCCCTCGGTGATGGGGGTCTGGCAAAGGCGACATGGC
>CAYMRN010000108.1:0-5958 GCA_964392855.1 uncultured Sphaerochaeta sp. | reverse complement strand
ACTCATTTGATGGTGCAAGCCACCAGTCGATCACTGACATTGCGATTATGCGCGTGATGCCGAACATGGAGGTCATCGTACCTGCTGATTCCAGACAAGCTGAGCTTGCCTTGGAGTATGCACTGAACCATAACGGTCCTGTCTACATCAGGCTTAACAGAAATGCCATGCCTGAATTGCCCGAGCCTGCTGATTTTGCTGCCAAGAAGGTCATCAATCTCCGTAAGGGTAAGGATGTGACCATTGCTGCCAATGGCATAACCGCTTCCATGGTTATGGATGCTGCCGCCATCTTGGAGAAGCAGGGTATTGATGCTGAAGTCCTCTCCATTCCATTTGTAAAGCCCCTTGATGTTGAAGGTCTTGCCGCTTCTGTAAAGAAGACAGGAGCCCTCGTCACAGTTGAGGAGCACGTTATTGCAGGTGGTTTTGGTAGTGCTTGTCTTGAAGGCCTTGCAAAGGTCGACTTCAAGTACGGCTTTGACGCAATCGGCATTGAAGACCGCTTTACCGAGACTGGACCCTATGACGAGCTATTGGCTAAGTATGGGTTGAGTGCGGAAGCCATTGCAAAGAGAGCTGCAAAGCTCTATTCGCAGAAGAAATAACTGAATAAGGAGTCTTTTAATGAGTAAGAAAAATTCTAAAGAAACAGCATATGCCTTGCTGCGCGAGTGGAAAGGTGATTCATATGTGTTTGGTTTGGATGTATTAGACAAAGTGGGTCCTCTTGCTGCTTCCCTTGGCAAGACAGCCCTTGTGGTCGCTAACACCACATACTTGAAGCCTGTGGCTGATCAAGTTGTCAAAGCCTTGAAGGATGCCAACGTTTCACTAGCTGGTGGTGTGATAGCCCCAGATTCCAAGCCTAATGCACCTCGTGAGGATGTCTATCGTCTTGAGTCCTATATTCTTCACTACAAGCCGGACAGCATCATTGCAGTCGGTGGCGGTTCGACCATTGACGCGGTAAAAGCCGCTAACGCTCTTGCATCTGTCGGTGGGGCCATCACTCCAGAGATTGACCATTACTTTGGAACTGGTGTAGTGACTAAGGCCCTTGCAGACTCTGGAAAAAAACTTATTCCAGTAATTGCGGTTGAGACTTCAGCCAGCAGTGGTGCTCACCTCACCAAGTATGCAAATATTACAGATCCTATTGTAGGACAGAAGAAGCTGATCGTTGATGATGCTATTGTTCCTCCCTTGTCAGTGTTTGACTATGCAACCACAGTGAGTATGCCTATTAGTGTGACTATCGATGGTGCCCTTGATGCTATTGCTCATACCTTTGAGGTATTCTGCGGTGCAAAGGAAGCTAACTACGATAAGATCAAGGACATAACTGTAGCTGCTATCGATCTGGTTGCTCTCCACGCTAAGACCCTGGTCAAGGATCCAAAGAACCTTGAGGCTCGTGAGGCCATCGGCCTTGCTACTGACCTTGGTGGATATGCGATCATGATCGGTGGAACCAGTGGTGCTCACCTTACCAGTTTCTCTCTGGTAGATATTGTGGCTCACGGCACAGCTTGTGGTGTCATGAACCCTTACTATGCCATTTACTACAGCAAGGCCATTCAGAAGCAGTTGCGTGTGGTTGGTGAAATTTTTGCCAAGCATGGGTACATCTCTGCTGATTTGGCTTCCCTCAAGGATCGTGACCTCGCAGTTGCGGTTGCAGAAGGCATGATTGCCTTTGGTAAGTCCATCGGTGCCCCCACCAAGCTCAATGACATCAAGGGTTTCACTGAGAAGCATATAGAGCGTGCTCTTACTGCTGCGAAGGATCCCCAGCTTTCAATGAAGCTTCAGAACATGCCTGTTCCGATGCAGTCTTCAGATGTGGATACCTACATGGAGCCAATCCTCCGTGCAGCAACCACCGGTGACCTCTCCATTATCAAGGAGAAATAACCAACTAGCCTGATGCTTTGCCTCTAAAAGACAAGGCGTTCTGGCTGGCTAGGTTTTACAACAAGCAGGCTGTCTCTCCGGCTGGTTTTCTACCCAGAAGGAGGACAGCCTCTTATCTTGTACCACAAAATTGATTTATGTATACAATATTTGTTGACAGTGCTTTTAGCGTATGTTATCATATCACTTTACTTTCATTAAAATTATAGGTCAATAATTACTGAGGAGTCAAAATGTCTAAACCAAAGCTGCTTAAGAATGTGAATGACTTTATTTTGGGATGCTTGATGTTAGTCTTAGGACTGTATATTTCTTTCAGCAAAGGGATTATAAAAAATAATGTTATTTCCAATACAGGTGGACTGTTTGCTCGGGCTGATGTATATATCCGTATGCTTGCGGGTCTTATTGCCTTCCTCGCGTTTCTACTCATCATCAAATCAATAAATTTTAGCAAGTCAAAGGAGAGTAAGGGTTTCACATTCATTATGAATAAGGAGATTGCGCTGACCGCTCTATCTCTTATCGTATACACTCTTGCGCTTCCTCGGATTGGGTTTGCCATTTCCACTACAGTACTGATGTTTTTCCTTGTCTTTATGCTATCAATTAGAGAACTGACCGGCGGTGACAGGAAACTGACCAAAAAAGAGCTGCAAAAACTATTGCTGATCTCGGCCATCTATACGGTGTTACTGGTCATAGCTGTCTATCTGGTCTTCTCGAAACTTTTAGGTGTCTCTCTACCATAACATGGTAAAAATATTTTGGAGGTCTTGTATGAAAAAATTTGCTTTGATTGTGTTAACAGTTGTTCTGGCAAGTTCATTGTTCGCAGCAGGCGATGCGGAGAAGGTTGTTAAAAAATACCCTTCTGAACCTGTGCAGTGCATCATTCCCTATGCTCCTGGTGGTGGTTCGGATATCCTTACACGTGCTATCATGAAGTACATCGAAATGGACCAGCCTCTTGTGGCAGTCAACATTGATGGTGCAGGTGGTATGATTGGTGCCATGGAAGCTTACCACTCAAAGAATAATGGATATAGGATCCTTGCCCATAACCCAATGGACGTTGTCTCCTATACCTTAAGTGGTCAGACTGAAATTGCTCTTTGGAGTGAGTTGGAGACCATCTGTTTTGTAGTTGATGACTTTAACGTTGTTTCTACAAACAAACAGAGTGGTTGGAAAACCCTCGAAGAAATGGTTGCCTATGCAAAGGCGAACCCTGGCAAGATCAAGTGGGGTGTGACTGGCTCTCAGACCGTCAACATGGCTGACACAGTCAGGGTTGTTGATGCTCTTGGCCTGACCGGCCTGATAACCTTGGTCCCTTATGACGGTGGCGCTGCTTCCAAGACAGCCCTCATGGGAAACCATATCCAGGTTGAAACAAACTCAAGCTCTGATATCAGATCTTCAGTGAAATCTGGTGACACCATTCCTTTGATGTCTATCAGTTCAGAAAGACCGAAGGCTCTTCCCAATGTGCCGACAACCCTTGAAAAAGGTATTAACGTCACAACGAGTAAGCCCAGAGGGTATTATGCTCCCAAGGGAACTTCCCAGGAAGCTATTGATTACCTCGCAAACGCCATTAAGACAGTTGTAGCCAATCCAGAATTTGTTAAGACTGTCGAAGGTTTGGGCCTGCAGGCTAACTTTGTTGATGGAAAAGCAGGACATGATAAGGTAGCAGCTTGGGTTGCTGAGCTTACTCCTTTCTTCAAGCAGCTTTCTCAGGGCAACTAATTTCGATTCTGAAGGGCGCAGCACTACTGCTGCGCTCTTACCCTACTTTTTCTTTGTATTAAAATAACTTTTTGGGAGGTGACGCATAATGGAAGCTATAATTGTTGGATTCCAAGGTATGATTTCAGACCCTTTTACAATTGTTCTCATGGTTTTTGGGGTCTTTATGGGAATTTTCTTTGGAGCAATCCCAGGTTTGACCGCAACCCTTGGTGTTACCCTGATGATTCCTTTTACCTTCTCCATGACACCTGTACAAGGGCTCTCCTTGTTGATTGGTATCTACGTTGGAGGAATTAGTGGTGGTCTGATAACCGCCACCCTGATCAACATCCCAGGAACACCCTCTTCGATAGTGACCTGTTGGGATGGGTATCCCATGGCCAAGAACGGAGCCCCAGGCAAAGCACTCTCTATTGGTGTATTTGCTTCGTTGATAGGTGGTGTTTTCTCCTCATTGGCCCTGTTCGCCATTGCCCCGCAGTTGGCCAAAGTCTCCCTTATTTTTGGAAACTGGGAGTATTTCTCTGTAGCTCTGATGGGTCTGTCCATTGTTGTAGCTATGGCCAGCAAGGATCTTATCCGAGGATTATTAGGTGCCCTAATTGGGCTGTTGCTTGGCGCTGTAGGCATGGACGTGGTCACCGGGGTATCACGTATGACTTTCGGTTCATGGCAGCTGCAGGGAGGGATTTCGGTAACCGCCCTCATGATGGGCTTGTTTGCCATCCGCGAGATTATGGATCAGACTGCAGATATTCATAAGCCCAAACAAAAGATGGATGTAGGAAGAATGTCCTTCCTCCCTCCCTTTAAAGAGATGGGTGGATGGGTAAAGTCAACAGGTATCGGTTCCATAATTGGAACAGGAATTGGTATTCTTCCCGGTATCGGGCAGAACGCCTCCACCATTCTTGCCTATGACCAGGCCAAGAAGGTCTCCAAGCATCCAGAACTGTTTGGACACGGATCCCCAGAAGGAATTTGTGCCTCTGAATCTTCAAATAACGCCGTTAATGGTGGAGCCCTCATCCCCCTGATCACGCTGGGTATCCCCGGTGATATGGTAACTGCAGCCCTTATTGGTGGGCTTATGATTCATGGCCTCCAGCCGGGACCGCTCTTGTTCACCGAAAACCTGGACATCGTCGGCGGAATTATGGTCGTATACTTCTTGAGCAACATTGTCATGTATGTCATGGAGTTGGGGTTGATGAAAACCTTTGTCAAAATGATTAACATCAAGCTTTCCCTGCTTTTCCCCGTCATCATCATATTCTGTGTACTTGGGGTATTCACCTTGAACAATAGGATATTTGACGTCTGGATTCTTGTCGTCTTTGGCATAGTAGGATACATCTTGGATCAACTGGGTATTGATATGGCTCCAGTAATCCTGGGATTCATCCTCGGACCCCTTATTGAGCGGTACTTCAGAACCGGTATGATAGCAGCAAACGGAAACTTTGCAGATATCCTGACCAGGCCTATCGCAGTAGTCAGCTTAGTTATCTCCTTCCTATTCCTCTTTTACCCTGTCTTTTCCAATCATATGGAAAAACGAAAGGCAAAGAAGAAAAGTTAGATAGATCATCCATTCCCTAGCTTCACAACCCAATAACGACCCGCGGCAGATGCTGCGGGTCGCTATTGGGTTGTTGGCCCAGCATGGAAAAAAGGCTGTAGAGATGTTGCGGATGAAGTGTAGCTTGCAGCTCTCTAGAAGCACTTGTCGATGATGGCTCTAATGCCCTAATGGGCATCAGAGATCACAAGCTAGACCTTCTCCAGACCACGCTCCTTGAGGCTGTTGAACAAAGCCCTATACATTTCTCAGATTCGTTGTACATGGGCGCCACGGCGACAATACGCACCTTTCTGTCCGTATCTACAGCCCTTACCACCATGACAGAGACAACCTTCCCGTTATCCCTGATGTTCTCATAGATGGCATTACCCAATAATACTGATATTTCTTCTGTAGAGGACTGTTACGGAACTCCTCCACCTGGCTTGGACGCATTAATCTCCCTACACTCTACACTCAGGAAGTTCAGTGATGAGAGGTCCCTTCATAAGCATAGGATCCAAAAAGGGAAAAGTCCTCTAGGTGCTCAGTCCTTGTGAGGTGTTAATGACTACCTCCAATGCCAGATACTGCTCAGAAGTGCCGCCCCATATTGCTCACTTGAATTGTCGCCTGTCAGAAACACTAAACGGCTGAAGTAAAAAGCAACAGCTCAAAATATTATGAGAAAGGAATACTCATTCTCAATTTGATTTGAG
>CAYMRN010000107.1:0-5992 GCA_964392855.1 uncultured Sphaerochaeta sp. | reverse complement strand
GCCGATACTGTATAGTCTCTATTTGAGTTTCTTCAAATGGAACATGATATCGCCCAAGAAGACATTTCTTGGCTTTGAAAACTATAGGCGGCTGTTCTCTGATCCTGTCTTTTGGCAGATCACGCGCAACACGCTCATTCTTGCCCTTACCACAGTTGTGGTCAAACTTACCCTAGCCCTCATCTTTGCCTTGCAACTGAACCGCAAGCCGAAAGGAGGATCGGTCTACCGGGCTATAATCTTCAGCCCCACATTCACCACCAGCGTTGCTGTCGCCATGGTGTGGACGTGGATATTCGAACCAACCTTTGGCCTGTTCCGGCTGGTGTTCAAAGCATTCGGCCTTGTCAGCCCTAACTGGCTCTATAACGTGAACTGGTCCCTGCCTGCTGTCATCATCGTCCTTATCTGGAGCAGGGTCGGATACGACATGGTCCTTTTCCTGGCAGGGCTTAAGAACATCTCAGAGGAGATCTATGATGCTGCCTTGGTCGATGGGGTCAACCCTGTCCAAAACTTCTTCTACATCACCTTCCCCCTCCTCAGCCCGACTACTTTTTTCCTTACTGTCACCTCATTTATCGGAGCCTTGAAGGCCTTTGACATCATCTCCATCATGACCGATGGAGGACCTATGAACAGTTCCAATGTGTTTGTGCTATACCTGTACCAGAATGCTTTCCAATGGTTCAAGACAGGGTATGCATCAGCTATAGCCCTTATCCTGTTTTTGCTCATCATGATAATTACCCTTATCCAGAACAGGCTCTCAAAGCGCTGGGTCCACTATTAGGAGGCAACAGATGAAAAAACACCAGCTCTCTTGGTACCTCAGTAGGCTTGGTTCCCACCTTATTCTCCTGCTTGCCTCCGCAATCATCGGGATACCTTTTCTTTGGATGGTCACCACAGCCCTTAAGAGCCCTGCAGAAGTTGCAACCTTCCCGCCCATATGGTGGCCAAAGGTCATCCGATGGGATAACTTCACCAAAGCCTGGGGCCTTGCCCCCTTTGGCAGGTTCTATATCAACAGCGCTATCACAGCCTCTACTGGAGTTATTTTGGAAGTGAGCATTGCAGCTCTTTCCGCATATGCCTTTGCAAGGATCAATTTCAAGTATCGAGATACCATGTTCCTGGTGATGCTTGCTGCCATGATGATACCCAGCCAGGTAGGACTTGTCCCCAACTACGTCATCCTCAAGCATCTGAAATGGATCAATACCTACCAAGGTATTGTGATACCACACGTATCCAGCGTATTCGGGGCATTCTTGCTCAGGCAGTACTTCCTCTCGGTCCCTTCAGCACTCTATGATGCCGGGGAGATCGAGGGCCTTGGCCACGGCGGTATCCTGTATTACATCGCCCTTCCGATGGCTAAGCCGGTGTTGGGGACTCTTGTGCTCTATCTTTTCCTCGCCAAGTGGAACAGCTACCTTTGGCCCCTGATCGTAACGAATACCCAAAGTATGCGTACCCTTCCTGTAGGACTGGCTATGGTCAGGACTGCCGAGTATGCCATTGGACCGGAACACCTTATGGCTGCTTCCCTATTCGTTCTGGTCCCACCGCTTATCGTATATTTCATAGCTCAGAAACAACTGATAGAAGGTATTGCAGCTGGTGCTGTAAAAGGTTAGGAGGATAATCAATCTGCAGATGCAGATTGTTGTAAAAATCTAAGGGGGTTTTTATGAAAAAGTTTTTGGTTCTCTCTCTGATCGTGCTCTGTGCTCTCGGAACACTGCCCCTATGGGCAGCGGCGTCTGCAGAAAAGGCTCCAGAAGGGCCTGTTAAGATTGTCTACTGGAGAAGCTTGACGGGTGTTGCAGGAGAAGCTCAGGATGATCTGGTCGCTCGCTTCAATGAATCACAGGATAAAGTCCTAGTAGAGGCACAGTTCCAAGGTGCCTATGCTGAACTGTTGCAAAAACTACTGGCTGCCCTTGCGGCAGGAGACCTTCCCGATCTGGTCCTGCTGGACTCTCCCTTTGTAGCCCTCTTTGCCAAAGATGGCGCACTGGTGAACCTGGACCCATTTGTGAAGAAAGACACTTCGGGCTTTGACCTTTCGGATTTTATCCCTGGCCTAATGCAGGATGGCTACTATGACGGTACCCTCTATGCCTTGCCCTTCATGCGCAGCACTCCGCTTCTGTATGTCAACGGTGATATGCTTGCTGAGGCTGGATTACCAAGACGAGCCCCTGTCACTTGGGATGAGTTTAGGGATTTTAGCAAGAAAGTGACCAAGTTTGATGCATCAGGACAACCCATTCAGCAGGGTGCTGGCTTTACCATGGGCCAGACCAGTGCTCACTGGTATTTCCAAGGTGCGGTCTACTCATTTGGTGGTTTGGTATCGGATGAGAAGTTCAACATTCACCTGACAGAGGAACCCGCCATCAAGCTGGCTACCCTATGGCAGGATATGGTATTCAAGGACAAGAGCGCCATCCCCTCAAACAGTCACGATGACTTCCTCAACAAGAAGGTTGCCATGGTCTTTGGTTCCACAGGAAGCATGGGAAACCTACTCAATCGAGCTGATTTTGAAGTCATTCCCGCTTTTATGCCAAGACAGGTAAAGAACTTGGTACCAGTTGGTGGATCGGTCATAGCAATGACCAGCACTGACAAGAGACGCCAAGATGCAGCCTGGGAATTCATGAAGTTTGTTACAAATGCTGAGTCCAACTCCCATATCGTCATAAAGACCGGTTATATGCCGATCAGCAAGTCTTCCATGAAATATCCTGATACGGTACAATACTTCCAAGACAACCCGATTCGCAAAGTGGCGATAGACCAATTAGAGTTTACACGCCCACAAGCAAGTGTGATATCATTGGGTAAAGGAACAGAGATCCTTCGCCAGATGATAGAAAAACTGCTTATCGGACAGCAAAATCCGAAAAAGGTAATGGAAGAGACAAAAGCAGATCTTCTCAAGGAGTACAATGAATCATTCAAGTAACTATTCGCTTCGTTCATCTATGGTGGCCGCTTGTGCGGCCATCATCATAAGCATTTCAATCCTATTGCTCGCAGGATGCTCATCAAAATCTACAGGTGGTCATCGAATAGATGTGGTAGCACACCGTGGAGGTGCGGCACTTGCCCCTGAAAACACCCTAGCGGCGTTTTCCATAGCCCTAGAACATGACGTAGATGCAGTTGAGATGGATATCCACCTGAGCAAAGATGGGTCCCTTATGGTCATACACGACCCGCTTCTGATGCGTCTTACCGGAAAGCCGGGTGCTGTCTCCGACTATACAGCAGAAGAACTAGCCCAGTTTGACGTAGCTTCCACCTTCAAGAGTGGAAAGCACTACTTTGGTGTGCAAAAGATGCCGACCCTGGAAGAGGTCATTGAGCTTGTAGAAGCGAAGGCGACTAGGCCAGTCAAGTATCAGATTGAGATCAAGGTACAAAATGATGGCTCCCGATATGAGGGCATCGAACAGAAGCTCATTGACACACTAGACAAATATGCAATCCTAGATCGCACAATAGCCATTTCCTTCAACTTCGAGACGTTGGCCGTGTTGCGTTCCCTTGAACCTAACCTGCAATTGGGAGCTTTGATCAGCAAAGCGTACCTTTCCAGCAAAGGCGTAACAGGACCTGAGAGCGTAGCGAAGCATATGGCTTCACTTGCAGTTGATTATGTAGGGGTAAATTATGAATACCTTTCACAAGTCCTCTATGACCAGTTGCGAAAGCAGGATCTTGGTGTAGGGGTATGGACTGTCGATGATACCATCAACATGAGGAAATTTGCTGAGATGGGTGTTGATTTCATCACTACCAACAGACCGGAGCTCCTCAACAAGGTGCTCAACAGGAAAGTGTCTGAGGCGGTGGGAGGGACAGAGACCCCTTGGTACATGTAAGGACTGCCACTTGGGCATACTACCTATGAACAATTCCACCTGTCCAACTACTGGACAGGTGTTTTTTACCATAAAGCAAAACGGCCTTTCGGCCGTCCTTGTTTGCTATCAGAGATTATCACCACGCACTTCATGCAAGATCCTTCTTACTTCAGGATCAGCGAAGTGCTGATCGATCTCATTTGATGTAAGTCCGAGGAACTCATGGCAGTGGTAGTGTATCCACTGCTCATCCTCAGGTCTTTCGAGCACATGTTTGCGGCAGTAGTAGTCTGGTTGTATCGGAAGCGGTTCCTCCTTCTTGTAGAGAGGGACCTTGTAGTCATACACGGCAATCTTGAGGTCGTCACGGGGTATCCCCTTCTGCATGATGATCTCAGAGAGTGCATTGACGGTCTTTCCCGTATCAAAGATATCGTCGACAACAAGGATCCTGTCCCCGCTTCTCAGATGTTCGGGTGAGTAGGTCCACCCATCGACCATGACGTTGGTCTGGCTCCTGAGGTAGCCGTACGAACGGGCTACCACAGCTGCATAGAAGACAGGGCGTCCTTTCTCGCGGATACGGACCATCTTGTAATATTCACTAAACACGTTGGCCATATAGGCTCCGCCCCTCAAGGAAGCATAGATGATATCGGGAATGAAATGATCCTCAACATACATCTTGTGGGCAAGTTTTAGGGCGCTGTCGCGAATCGTGTCGCCAGAAATGAACTCTTTAATCACATTTGCACTCCTATTTATGCTTCAACCGTAAGAATTTCCAAACCGTCTTTGGTAATGGCTATGGTGTCTTCAAAATGAGCTGAGGGCTTGCCATCGGCGGTGACCACAGTCCAACCATTCTCTAAGGTCCTGACATTCTTGGTACCCAAATTGATCATAGGTTCGATGGCAAGTACCATTCCCTCCCGAATTCGAGGATTGGCCATGTAGGAACTGACATAGTTGGGAATTGAGGGTTCCTCATGTACAGCAAGCCCTACCCCATGGCCACAGAAGTCCCGTACGACTCCATAGCCCTTGGAATTTGCAAGCTTGTACACTGCAGAGCTGATGTCCTGGATACGGGCACCCTTCTTGCCTGCAGCGTCTATGCCCAAAGAGAGGCACCGCTGGGTTACGCTGCAGAGCTCCTCCCACTCCTTCTTGGTCTTTCCGATGATAAAGGTGCGCGCCATATCAGAAAAATGTCCGTCGAGGTTGATGCCCAAGTCAATATCTACAAGATCACCTTCAGCGATGAGGCGATCCTTACTGGGAATACCATGGATTACCTCCTCGTTGATGGAGATGCATGCTGTCGCTGGAAATCCCTGATAATCAAGAAATGCAGGCTCTACCTTGTGTGCGATCATAAAATCATAACAATACTTGTCAATGGTGTAGGTGGACATGCCAGGCTCCATAAAGGAAGGCAGAGAGTTCATGAGACGGGCTGTAAGGTGACAAGCCTCACGGATCCTCTCGATCTGGTCAAAGGTCTTCAGTCGTATCATGTTCAGTTTTTCCTTGTAAGGGAAACAGTTGCTTTTGCATGGTATCGAGTATCCCATTGATGAACTTGTAATTCACATCAGTTGAAAAATCCTGGGACAGCTTAACTGCTTCATCGATGATGATATGGGGATGGATATCCCCATATAAGAGAGAGTACACACTTATGCGCAAGACATTCCTGTCGACAATGTCAATCCGTTCCAAAGGACGGTTCAGCGAGAACTGGCTGATCAGTTCATCCACTTGCTCGAGGTTCTCGATTGTCCCCTGCACCAGGTAGTGTGCATACAGCTTAACATCTTCCTCAAGGGATGCATACTCAGCTTCAGTGATGCCACTAAAGAGCTGGGGAATATGCTCCTTGGTCAGGATGTGGTTAAAATCAAGGGCGTATAGGGTCTGGATAGCAAGCTCCCTTGCTTTATGTCTTGTTCTCATTGTTATCTCTTATACAGGATGTTTACACTGGCGCTCTTGCGTAAATCCTCAACCAGTGAGTTGATGGCCGAATAGTACACCTCCTGCTGCTTCGCTGCAGTAAGTTGGGATGTGATATAGTCACGGATTGTGGAGGTGGTATCAGGGTT
>CAYMRN010000106.1:0-5993 GCA_964392855.1 uncultured Sphaerochaeta sp. | reverse complement strand
CATCTTTTCACTTCTATGATTGAGAGCCGCCCTGTTATTTGGTAGGATAAGGGGGCGGAGGAAGCGATGAATAATTTCAATACGGCAGTCATCTCATTGGGCGGATCGATCATAGCACCGGATAAGGTGGATACAGCCTTTCTCAAAGAACTGGACAGGAACTTGAGAGCATACCTCAAGAAGGACAAGAGCAGGAAACTCATCCTTGTCTGTGGTGGAGGGTCTCCAGCGAGGGCCTACCAACAAGCCTTGAGGGATATTGTTGATGATGCTCCTAGCGAGGAGCAGGACTGGCTTGGCATCAGAGCCACCCACCTCAATGCACAGCTGGTCAAGGCGATGTTCAGTGACCTCTGCACCGACAATATCATCACCGACCCCACCGGACACATCAACTTCAAAGGGCAAGTCCTGGTGGCGGCTGGCTGGAAGCCAGGCTTCTCCACTGACAATGATGCAGTTATCCTTGCAGAACGATTCCAAAGCCGTACGATCATCAACCTCTCCAACATAGCCAAGGTCTATACCGATGACCCCAAGACCAATCCAGAAGCGAAACCCCTAGACTCCATTAGCTGGGAAGAATTCAAAGCGATGGTTGGCAGCACCTGGATACCTGGCAAGAACACTCCTTTCGACCCTGTGGCCAGCAAAAGGGCAGCCAAACTAGGCATGCAGGTTATCTGCTCTGATGGAAGGAATATTGCAAACACCATGGCTATCCTGAATAAGGAAAAGTTTGAAGGGACTGTCATCGGTTAAGTGAAACACGAAAAGGATCTGGATAGGGTTGTCAGCAACCCTGACCACAGGGAACAGCGAAGGCACTTCCGCTTGGAGGTGTCCTTGTTGTTTTTGGTTCATGTGATTCAAAATAGAGACAGCCTAACCACTGGAAAAGGTCCACACATCATAACTGCTGAGATTAGGAATCAGGAAGATCTGAGGGGTTTCCGGATAATCTTTCAACAACATTGAATTTCCTAACTTTCCTGAAAATGATAAGGGCTTGGAGGCTTTTTCTCTGAAAAAAGTATCAGCGACAGCGCATTGGGTTGTGATGATCGTCTGTACCAGAAGTTGGATAGGAGAAACAGGAAAGCATTGCATGAAGGGCATTAAGCCCCCTTATCTCTTTTCGATACAAGCATTCAGCCCTTCCTCGTCTTCAACTCCAAGAAGTATGGCAGCACCTCAGCAAATCCCTCCGGGAAGGGCACCTCCTGGGTGAAGTCTGGAATCCAGGAGATGTTTTCGCCCAGCTCCTGCACAAAACCATCCTCTATGCCAAGATCTTCGAGCAAGGCCAGCAATTCCTCATATTCCTGTTCTGTGATCTCACTAAACTGCACCTCACCCAAAGGAGGGACAAACTGCACCATCAGGGAGAGATAGGCACACCCTTTTAACTCCTGGGCAAAGTAATGGAGGAACTCTCTAGTCGCTTGTATCGTTCCTGGGAACAGGAGATGCCGTACCAGCAGCCCTTGCAGGCTCCCATCAGGCAATTCTACCACCTTAGGATGTCTCTCCTTCAGAAAAGCCATTACCTCTCGGATACAATCGGCGTACCCAGCTAAGCCACAGAAGGTTGCACTCACCTCCCTATCCAGGCTCTTCACATCAATGAGATAGAGATCGATATGGGCATCGATGAGAGAGAGCCCTTCTAAACTCTCATATCCTGAACTATTCCATACTATGGGGATGGCAAGCCCCTCCCTTTTTGCACGTTGTACTGCATCTACAATGGAAGGTATGAAATGAGTCCCTGTCACCAGGTTTATATTGGCTGCACCAAGGCCCTGTAGCTCCAGCATCAGACAGCTGAGTTCCCCAACGGTGATGGCTGTTCCTACAGAAGGCCCTCCCCCTTTTTGTACCCCTGATATCTGGTGGTTCTGACAGAAAGCACAGTGTAAGGGACACCCGCTGAAGAAGATCATCCCAGAGCCATGTTCACCGGTTACCGGAGGCTCCTCCCCACGGTGAAGGCCGGACCAGGCCACCCGCACGGAGCCTGTCTCCCCACAGATGCCGATCTCGCCTCTTAGGCGATTGACGCCACAGCGGTTGGGACAGAGAAGACAGGTTTCATACGGTTTGCCAAACATATCTCCTATTCTATCGAATCAGGACACAATTGCGCTAGAGTAGCGCATAACTAATCCTGTGGAGGCAAGTACTATTCCTAAATCGGAATGATATTTGTTGTTATATAGGCATATTACTTGGTATTCCTCTATCAAATATGCTTTTGCATTGTGAATGCTTGACCGTATTGGGTAAATATATCACTCTTACATTATGGCAATACGCGACTTTTTCCGAAAAGAGACACCTGAAGAGATACCAGAAGAACGGTTCATCCTCTCCATTGATGGAGGAGGGATGCGTGGCGTCATTCCAGCTGTAATCCTTAATACTATCGCCTCACGCCTTGAAGAGGCTGGTGATCGCCGCCCCCTGTATGCGCATTTTGACCTGATAGCGGGCACCTCCACAGGAGGTCTTCTTGCACTCGCCCTCACAGCCCCTGTGGAGAAGACCAATCTCCCCATCGATGACAGGTTCATCAGCTACATATATGAAAGAGGGGAGCCGAGCTTTGCCGACAAGCTATGGGGGAGAAAGCCCCCTCAGAACCTGAAGGGCACACTCCCCTTCGGCCTTGAGATGAGGGCATTGGAAAAACTCTATCTCGACCATGGAAAGGAGATATTTCCCAAAAGCCAGGGAAGGATCTTTTCCCAAATATTCACGGACAAGTACGATAGCGAACCGCTTGAACGGTTTCTCAAGCGGACATTTGGTGATCTGGCACTAACAGAGGCGGTGGTCCCCCTCCTGTTGATGACCTATGATGTGGCAAATGGACGCCCTTTCCCCCTATCCAGCAGAGACAGCCATGGCTATCTGTTCTGGGAAGCAGGAAGGGCGACCAGCGCAGCTCCCACCTACTTCAAGCCGGCATACCTCTATGACCGCCAGGAAGAGACCATGCAGACCCTCATCGATGGGGGCATTATTGCCAACAACCCTGCACTCTTTGCCTATGTTGAGGCAAAGAAGCTCTATCCGAATGCAAAGAAGTTTCATATCCTATCAATTTCCACAGCTGGCAGCGACTTTGCCTTTACCATCAGTGGAGCAGGCTCGGGTGTCATTGGGTGGATAGACCCAGCAAAGGGGACACCCATCCAAAAAATATATGCAGCTTCCCAGCTACAGGCCGTCGACGCCATAGCTGTGGACATCCCGGACCTCAGCTATACCCGTATCCATGGAGCCCTTGGCGATCAGGTCCGTCTTGATTCCACAAGCACCTCTGCCCTTGCCACCATGAGGGAGAAGGCACTGCAGATTTGCCGTGACAATGATGAGGGTATCGGCGAGTATGTGACCATGCTGCAGAGACGGAATACATTTGACCAGCTTACCCTTGGTCCCAAGGAGGTGGAGACCCCGCTTACCTCCAAGGCCAGGGAGTTGCCCCAGCCTACAAAACAAGACGATCCCGCTACACGCTCGGCAGGGCTCTCCTCATACTACTCCTTCCTTTCACGCTATACCATCGATGATGATGACCCAGAGGACCAAAAGGGAGTGTTGCTGTGAGTAGCCATCCAAAACAGATAGAACTAGAAGGTATTATGCGCCTGATGTGTGATGAGCTTGATCACCGCCTGGAGGATCGCTTCGGCGATAGCTACCCACGCCATCCCAACAGGCCAGAGCGTGGCAAAGCCGCCAGCGTTGCCTACGACGGACTCTTCTCCACCGGCACACAGTTCACCTTGGGCTATGGCAGCAACCACGGCAGAGGCTACATTGTCTCCGTTGAGATGCGTACCCTCTCAAAGGTACGGGATGAGGACAAGAAGGCTGTTGAAGAGGCTAAGGTGGAGATTATCAATGAGCTCATACCAAAGTACTTTCCTGACAGGAAAATCAAGATGAAAAAAGATGGTAATGTCTACAAGCTGGTTGGTGATTTCTCGCTGGGAAGCTCCAGCAACGAGTAGAGCACCTCTACAAACATCTGGTTGGCTGCAAGGCAGAACTTCTTGTAGCTCTTGGGCCTACGACCCTGCGCATCATCGCTGATGACACGGCAGACCGTACAAGGCAGCCCATGCATCTTCGCAGCCAAAGCCACCCCATAGCTCTCCATATCGGAAAACCCCAGATCCAGATCATCAACAAGCCAAGGGTTTGCCTCCCTCCAGGGACGCAACAGAAACCTGTCTGCTGACCCACCTTTTGCAAGAAATGCCTTCTCATAGGGAGGGACGAAAAGTGGGAGCGGTCCAAGCACTTCGTTAGGGACGCTACTTAAGGTCTCACCCCGCTTCAGTCCAAAGGCACGAAGGTCCAGCTCATACTGCACCACCTCTGTTGCCAGGACACAGTCCCCTATGGAAAGACCAGCATCGATGCCACCAGCATAGCCTACCAACAGCACATGCTTTGGCTGATGCTCTATGATGGCCACCAAGGCGTTGAGCGCGCTCTGCACCTGAGAGACCCCTATGGTAGCCAGCAGGTAGCTTTTTCCCTCATGATAGGCCTTCTTGCCAGGCTTTGTTAGGAAACCTTCCAATTCCCCTCCGTTGGAGGCTACCACCAGGCAGTCAAGAGCCATAGCTACTCCTTTCGCCTATCAGGGAAGGAAATAGCAGGGAGGGAGAGATACCGTGACGTCTCTCATACCCAGCTTTAAGGGTGAGGTCAATTGCTAGCGAGCTGTATTCAACACTCTTCCTTACTGCAGTTTGGAAGGGAACCTTATTAACAAGGAAGCCAGTCATCATGCTGGCAAACAGGTCACCGCACCCTGGGTACGAAGCCGCCAAGTGTTCATAGAAGACCAGAGAGCACTCATCGCCATGGCAGTATGCAACGGCATGCTCGTCCCCGATGGGGACACTGGTGATGGTCACCAAACTGCCTATGGACTCGGAGAGTTCCTTAGCCCAAAGAAGAATTTCCTCTCTGGTGAAATTCTTCTGCATGGGCTTCTCCAAAAGGAGGGCAGCTTCAGTAGTGTTTGGGGTGATAAGGTCCGCTTCCCTGACCAGGGTACGCATCTCACTGATGAGAAGCTCATCGATGGGTGCATAGGGTTTACCCCCATCTCCGAGGACCGGGTCTATCACCACAAGGGGGTTGTGCCTTGCCCTCTGCTGCACAATAAAATGTCGGACCAGGTCCACCTGCTCATGTGAGCCGAGGAACCCGGAATAGATGGCATCGAAACCAAGTCCAAGGAAATCCCAATGCTTGAGGATCTCCACCAGAGAGCCCGTGCTCTCCTCAAAATGGTACCGTTCGAACCCGTCGGTCTGCGTCGACAGCAGGGCGGTGGGAAGTGGACAGACCTCAACTCCCAGCACCTCAAGGGTGGGGATTACTACAGTCAGGGAACTCTTGGCATAACAGCACAAATCATGGAAAGCGGCACACATCGGTATCATAGAAACCAGCCTACAACACATCAGCAAACTCTGCAATATATGCTATACTCGCCGTATGGAGGATTCAATGCTCATATACGACCATCTCAGCCACCTGACTATTGCAGACGACCAGTTTGATATTCTTGATTTTCCCCAACCTACTAAAGAGGAAATTACCAGCGCCCTCTCTTCCATGATCCTCTCAGCCTCAGGATGGAGGAAGATCTTTGCCCAAAGCGGTGATGAGGAGGATTCCGGCAAAAGCATCTCCTATGCCGATGCCACCATAACCACATTCGTCGCCCTCGCCCTTGCAAGGCACTTGGGCTCTCCCCTAGCCCAGAAGGAAGCCATCCACAGCGAGTATCCTTTTGCCTCTCTGCCCAATGAGAGCAGCCCTACCATACTGGTGGGACTCGATGCCCGCCCTACCGGGCGTGTGATAGGAGACCTTGTTTGCAGGACCCTGGTCAGCCTTGGCTGCAAGGTACGCTATCTCTTCATCTGTGCAGCCCCTGAGATCATGGCGGACTG
>CAYMRN010000105.1:1716-6120 GCA_964392855.1 uncultured Sphaerochaeta sp. | reverse complement strand
ATGCTTGTTTTTCAGATTTACCTTGGGCAAAAAGCAGCCCTGCGGCAAGGATCAGGATGATCGCTATGCTATATATTCGTCTGTTCTTTCTCATAACTCCCTCCTTAAGGGGGTATGGAAAGGATACTCAGAGAGAACATGATTTGCAAGTCATTTGCATACTATCCTGCTGGGCTCTACCCAAAAACCCCTTTTTCACAGTATGCTTGTCCCAGAAGAGAGGAACCCACCATGATAGTAAGTATTAACGGCAAACAGCCACAAATTGATGCAACCTGCTTTATTGCACCCTCATCCGATGTTATTGGAGAGGTCGTGATGGGCCCATCCTCCTCCGTCTGGTTCAACGCAACAGTCAGAGGCGACGATGCCGCAATACATATAGGAAAACAGAGCAATATCCAGGACAACTCAGTGGTTCATTGTACCATCGGCTTGCCGACAACAATCGGCGCTGGTGTCACCGTAGGCCATGGGGTGATACTGCACTCCTGTACCATCGGGGATGGGTGTCTCATCGGTATGGGATCCACCATCCTCGATGGAGCGATCCTGGAAGAGGAGACACTGGTGGGTGCCGGCTCACTAATCCCTCCGGGAAAGACCTATCCCCCCAGGAGCCTGGTCATGGGAACCCCTGCCAAGTTCATACGGGCGCTGACAGAGGAGGAGCTTCTGGAGATGCGTGAGAATGCCCGCCACTACGCCCAAGCTTCGCAAGAGTACCTTGCAACCCTATCCTAGGTCTCGTTAGCCTTTTCGAACTTCTTGATGGCGTCGTTGGTCCCCCCTACCACAAGGATATCCTCTGTTTGCAGGACAAGGTCGGGGGTGATTTCACTGATAGCCTTATCATCACGGAGCACCACAATGACGTTCAGATGATACTTCTTGCGAATATTCAGTTCCTCGATAGTCTGGTCGACAAACCTTTCTGAGATTGAGATGTTTGCAATGGAAAAATCATCACACAGCTCAAGGAAATCAAGTGTCCCTGTAGCAACAAGCGATTGGGCAAGACGGGCTCCCATATCAACCTCAGGATAGACAGCTTCCGCTCCGATCTTCTCCAGGACCCTGCCGTGGTCAACACTGCTGGCCTTGGCTATGACACGGGGGATTTTCAACTCCAGGGCATTCATCGTTGCCAGGATGTTTGACTCAAGGTCCTTTCCGATACAGACGATGACCGTCCCACAATGGGCGACCCCAGACTCCTGGAGCACCTCCTGGGTAATGCCAGTTACCGGGTATATGTTGACAAGCTGGCCCTTGACCGCATCGAGCTTCTCTTCCTCAATCTCAAGTACAATGACTTCCTTGCCAGCCTTGGTCAGCTCCAGGGCTAGGGAGAGTCCGAATTTTCCCAGTCCGATGACCCCATAGGCATCCAAATCAAATTCACTTTTCATAGCGTGCTCTCCTCTAATTATCCGATGAATACTTTCTCTTCCACATACTTGAGCACAGAAGGCCGGCTTCGTATGCTGGTTGCAATGGTGATGGGTCCCAGCCTCCCTATGAACATGACCGCCATAAGGACAAATTTTGATGCAGTATGCAGGTGCGGGGTAATTCCGGTCGAAAGACCTACTGTTGCAAAAGCAGAGACACTTTCAAAGGCAACCTGCAAAAAGCTAACACTGCCGTTTTCTATCAGAAGTAGCGCTGAGATGCCAAACCCAAGCACCAGTAATGCCAACAACAACACCTGAAATGCCTTCAGGATACTCATCTCATCGATTTTTCTGCTGAAAGCCGAGGGCTCCCTTCTGCTGATCATGGACCTTAGGCTCAACAGCAGGACAAAGGCTGTGGTGGTCTTGATGCCTCCCCCGGTAGAACCGGGCGAGGCTCCGATAAACATAAGGCCCATCATGAAGAACTGAGATGCATCACGCATAGATCCGATGTCGATGGTATTGAAGCCTGCAGTCCTTGCACTGGCACTCTGGAAAAATGCACTCAACAAGGTGGTGCGTTCGATCAGAAAGAATGCAAGGGTACCCACAATGAGCAGGCTGGTATTCATGAGCAGCACGATCTTGCTGTGCAAAGAGAGACGCTTCCAGCTACGGGCCCGCGCCAAGTCTGCCAGCACAAAAAATCCTGTGCCTCCGATGATGATCAGGGCTGCAGTGACCAGGTTCATCGCCAAGTCCCCCCTATACAGGGTAAGGCTCTGAAATTTCCCCTGAATATCAAAGCCCGCATTGTTGAATGCGGAGATGGTATTGAAGGCAGCGTGTCCCAATGCCTGCAGGGGGGCATGGACCCTTTTGAAAAGGAAAAACTCAATGAGTATCCCCAATCCCTGGAAGATGAGGGCAGCAAGGCCGACAGTCTTCACCACCTGCATGGTCCCCTTCACCGTCCCGAGGTTGTATGCCTCCTTGATGACACTATACTTGCCTATAGCTATAGAGCCGCTGAACATCAGGATAAAAATCATGACCGCCGATGCAAAGCCCAACCCTCCAAGCAGGATAAGCAGGGCAATGACCACCCTGCCGAACAGGGAGAAGGTCAGGGCAACATCAACGGTGACCAATCCTGTCACGCAGACAGCACTAGCAGAGGTGAAGAGTGCATCTACATAGCTTAGGTCCACCCCTTTGTTGTGGGCAAAGGGTAACCAGAGCAAGATCGAACCTACTCCAATGATGAGAAGAAACCCTAATACCAGATATTGGTTAGGCAACAAGGCCTTGCGTTTGCTTGCACTCATAGTTGAGCCTAAGTCTACCATCAGCGCAAATCTAACACAATATATAGTCAAACAGAGGTCCTTGCATTTGCCGATATGCTCATTTGATGCTATATTGAAGCATAACTGGAGATACTCCAGATGAAGTGAGGATACACATGATTGACAAGAAAATAGTGAAACTGATTAACGAACAGATCAACAAGGAGTTCTTCTCAGCCTATCTCTATCTGGATATGGCGAACTTCTACGCACACAAGGGCCTTGTAGGCTATGAGAACTGGTTCAAGGTCCAGGCTCAGGAGGAGATGGCACACGCCATGCTCTTCAGGCAGTACCTCTTGAACAACGGCTATGCCATCGAGTCCCCTGCCATTGGAGACCCGACCAAAAAGTATGAGGATAACAAGGCTCCTCTGCTAGAAGCTCTGAAGCATGAGCAGTACGTGACGGCATCCATCAATGCCATCTATGAGCAGGCTTCCCTTCTCAAGGACTACAGGACGTTACAGTTCCTGGACTGGTTCATCATGGAGCAGGGAGAAGAGGAGATGAATGCCGAAGAGAACATACAGAAGTACGAGCTCTTCGGAATAGACCCCAAAGGCCTCTACATGCTGGACAGAGAGCTGGCAGGCAGGACCTTCACTGCCCCTTCCCTGACACTTTAGAACATGGACAGCACCCGCTTGCATTGAAAAGTGGGTGCTGTTTTTTTAGATACGAATACCCAAGGAGTCACAATGCAAAGCAAACCTATCAAGAAAACCACTGGAGGCTCGGTGCAGTATGACGGCGCCGGAGTAAAGCTTGTCAGAGTGATCGGCAACCAGGATATCCATGATTTCGACCCGTTCCTTATGCTTGATGCCTTTGACTCCACAGATCCTGAAGACTACATCAAGGGCTTCCCTTGGCATCCACACCGTGGGATCGAAACAGTCACCTACCTGATAAGCGGTGAGATCGAGCATGGGGACAGTTTGGGCAACAAAGGCTCCATCGATGACGGGTGCTGTCAGTGGATGACCGCAGGAAGCGGGATCATCCACCAGGAGATGCCCCAAAAGGCCGAACGCATGCTTGGCAGCCAGCTGTGGATCAATCTGCCCCAGAAGGACAAGATGACCCATCCCGTCTACAGGGATATCCGTTCCGAGCAGATTCCCGTCGTAAAGGAAGAGGGAGTCGAGGTTCGCGTCATCAGCGGAACGTATGCTGGGATCAATAGTCCTGAGCAGGGTGACTTTGTAAAGACCATCTACCTTGATGTGAAGCTCGATCCCAACACCGGGTGGTCCTTCCCTGTCGATCCCAGAAAGACAGCATTCTGCTACATGGTGGAGGGCTCTGCCTTGGTAAGTGATGCAAAGCAAAAGGTCCAAAGCGGTCTGGGAGTCCTCTTTGGCGAGGGTGATACGATTGATATCACAGCCACTGATGAGGGTATCCGCTTCTTCCTCTATGTAGCAAAACCTTTGGGCGAACCCATTGCCTGGAGGGGCCCCATAGTGATGAATACCCAGGATGAGCTGAAGCTGGCTTCCAAGGAGTTGAGGGAAGGCACATTCATCAAGCACAAGGTGTAACATAACGTCCCACTATCTCGCCCCCATCCTGTACACACCCCATATGTTTTCAAAACCCATATTCCAACCTGCAATGTAGGTTGGAATATTTCTTTTGTACTATGGGTT
>CAYMRN010000105.1:0-1616 GCA_964392855.1 uncultured Sphaerochaeta sp. | reverse complement strand
GGAAAAATATTGCAGGGGATGATAGGGCTCACGAGCATACTGGGAAAGAAGCTTGGTCCAAAGTAACACAACTATGACTTTGATGACATCCTACCAAGGTTAAAATTGCCTAAGGTCATCATTCTTCTCCTTGAATTTCCCAATACCCAAACCTCTTTCCAACCTTACGTTCAAGCACTTGTTTTTCCACCATACCAGCCATTGCACGCTTAATTGTCGGAAGAGAAACTGCAAGTTGTTCAGAAAGCTCTCGCTGCGTTATACTAGGATTCTTGCGTATCTGGGCCAGTAAAGTATCATCCAAAGTATCATCATGGGACTTTGGAACTTTAGAAGGTCCCACCTTAGCAGTAGAGGCTTCATGCAAAGGCACAATGATTCTAAAAATAGTACCTTCAGTGAAAGTCGGTTCAGCACACACTGTACAGCTTCGAATACTTATATGTGTTGCGTATTGCTATCTGGCTTCATAATCAAATTCCAGATGATTACCAGTCAATTCTAAAGATGAACATATTGTAGTAATCTGAAAGATAGTTTCCTTGACATTGTACTAATGTACCCATACAATAGTACAAGAAAGGAAAGCCAAGTGAAACCAGAGAGCGAAAACAAGCTTGAATTCAGTCTCGACATGAAAAGTGGCGTCCCCTTCTACAAGCAGATCATCTTCCAGGTGGAGATGGCAATTGCTGACGGAAGGCTGGGCAAGGGTGCTCAACTGCCCACAGTCAGAAGCCTCGCAGTGGATTTGAGCATCAACCCCAACACTGTGGCCCGTGCCTATGCCGAAATGGAGATCCGCAACATCGTGGTCACCCAACAGGGGTCTGGAACCTTCATCAGCGACAAGAAAGTCAACCTTAATGCAATAGAACGTGAACAGGTGCTCTCCCAGATTACCAAGGTCTACCTTACAAAGGCAGCATCTTTCGGATTTTCCCTGGAAGAACTGCTGACAAGCATCCATGAACTGGGAGCAGAACTGAAACAGAGAGAGGAGTCATCATGAGCCAGTATCAGAAACCGTTTGACAAGATCAAGAACATCAAGGGCTTTACCCTTAAGAAGGATTTTAGGTTTACAGCCCTATCCTTTGTGACCCTCACCATCTTCATGGTAGCAGGAGCATGGATGGAGTTGCTCTTCTTTCCCCAATTCCCCCTAGAGGGAATTGTACTGTTGTCCACGTTTGTCTTGGTGATGTCCCTCATTATCATGATCCTACCTATGTGGCTTACGGTAATGACCATCCTCATCATCATGTGGATAGTCGTCATAGGCTACCTCTCCCCCTACCTCTATATTCTTGCAATCTTTTTGACAGTAGGGTTGCTCTTGGCAAGCGGAGTCCAGCTGGTGCAGCACTGGGATAAGGTCATTGTGCTACGGATGGGAAAATTCAGGAAAGTCCACGGCTCTGGTATCCTCTTCCTTATCCCTTTGGTAGACAGGATAGCCGAGTTCATAGACATGCGCATACGCGCAACTGATTTCAGTGCAGAAAAGACCCTGACACGGGATACCGTGCCTGTGCATGTCGACGCCCTCGCCTTCTGGATGATCTGGGACGCAAAAAAGGCGATCCTGGAGGTGGAGAACTATACCGAGGCAGT
>CAYMRN010000104.1:0-6147 GCA_964392855.1 uncultured Sphaerochaeta sp. | reverse complement strand
TAGGAGAGAGAGACATGGCACATTGCATCGTAGCAGAAGCTGAAGAGATTCTGGACAAGGAGTTCCCTGTTCTGGACCATGGATTTGTCCGGCTTGTAGATTATCTGGGCAGTGATGAACGGATTGTGCAAAGTGCGCGTGTCTCCTACGGCAGCGGGACAAAAACCTACCGGCAGGACAAGGGCCTTATCAGCTACCTGCTGCGCAATGACCATACCTCCCCCTTTGAACAGGTCAACTTCACCTTCCACCTGCGCATGCCAATCTTTGTCGCCAGGCAGTGGATCCGACACCGGACAGGGCGTGTCAATGAGATCAGCGGAAGATACAGCGTCATGACAAACGAGTGCTATCGCCCTGATCCTGAGCATATCAACTATCAGAGTGAAGACAACAAACAAGGCCGTAAGGCTGAGGCTGTCGAACCTGAAGTTGCCCAAGAGGTGCTCGCCTTGCTCGCTGAGGACCAGAGGCGAAGCTATGAAACCTACGAGAAACTGCTTGATATGGGAATTGCCAGGGAGCTGGCAAGGATTGACCTTCCCCTCAGCCTCTATACCGAATGGTATTGGCAGATGGATTTGCACAACCTCTTTCACTTTTTGCAGTTGCGCTTAGACCAGCACGCCCAGTATGAGATTCGCATCTATGCCCAGACGATCCTTGAGATGATTCGCAAGGTATGTCCCATCGCAACCGAAGCATTTGAGGAGCACAAGATCGGGGCAAAGACCTTCAGCGCCAACGAAGTCGCAGCTCTCAAGGCGATGCTTAAGGGCGAGGAGAACCCTCTCAAGGGGCGGGCAAGGGAGCTTTTTGACTCCAAGCTCAGCTAGAGCCCTGGTAAAAGGAATCCATTGATGGTCATATATTGATTATTGATGGATTCCTCATTTATGCCCTAGCATTGCACCATCATACATCCTTGTCACAATACCTGACTCAAGGCAATACACCTGTGGTATCCTCTTTTCGTGAGTTTTCTTTGAATCTTAGCAGGGATAAAACTCCATCTTCAATGGTTTTCTCTTGGACCCCTCTTCTTTTCCAACAGTGCGACCCTCTTTTGATACGAGTCTTTCATGGCCGCTTCAAAGCTCTTGTCATTGGGATAGCTATGGCCAAAAGTAGGCTCCCAAAGGGAGGGGTCCTCCATACAGAGGTAGAAGAACGGACCCCCCTCTTTCCACTCTTGGGGAAAACAGGCATATGCATGGGAGAAAAGCTTTTCTTTGGTAGCCAGGGGATAGGAGTACTTGCCTGCTGCCTCTGTAAGCTCCATATTGAGGATACGGCTTTCTCGCCCCCAACTCCTGAGTGTGCGCAGCACAGCCTTGGTAAAGGTCAAGGTTCCCAGGGAGAACATCACCAACTCTTCTTTTTTGAAAGTCCTAGCCACTAGGTCTATCACGTGCCTGTACTCCTCTTGCCACCCTTTGAACCAGACCATGGGGTGGAGGTGGAAGCCTATGGGGATGCCCCTATCTGCAGCTACTCTTGCTGCTGAGAGCCTCTGTTCGAGCGTAGCGGTAAGATGCTCCTCCTTCTCGATGATGGTAGGGGCATTGAGCGACCAGGTGGCCACAATGTTGGGAGGGAGGTCCATATCGACCCAGTCGGTACGGTGGCTCTTTGTCTTGAGCTCTATGATGGTGTCAGGATAACGCCGGGCAAGTGTTGAGAGGGCAGAGAGGGTTCCAAAGTCGTCTCCCCACAAGAGCGAGTCACTGCTTTGGCCAGTTCCTATATGCCAAGTGTCATCTGCAAGTGTCATGCCATCCAGACGCTCCTGCAGGTTTCCCACCACCCGGATCTCGTTCTCGGTGTAGAAGGACTGGATGGAGCAGTAGGAGCATCCAAAGGCGCACTGCTGGACAGCATCGAGGGTCTTGAGGTTGCAGCATCGTGTCTTCTCCCCTTCAACAGGACAGGGACAGCGCCCCATGATCTTCTCGGTATGTACGATGACACTCTGGTATTTGTCGGGAAGCCGTTCGCTTGGGAAGAAATCGGTGTAGTCGGTGGGCCTCCTCCGCTCCTCGGTGATACGATTGAGCAGATTTGCAACCAGGGCTTTTGTACGCTTCCTGCCCTGCAAACCTGTTACGGCTTCCTCGTCAAGCCAATTTTCTATCGGTCCCATCTTCCACTGCAGGAGATCGGATGCAGCCTCGATGATCTGTCGCTGTTCCTGGAAACTGAAGGTGTACTTTGTATGGAGGTCGTTCAGGTATCTCTGTTCGCTTTGGCTCAAGGTGGTGAAAAGGTGGTGTTCCATAGCGGTCATTGTACTGGCTCCCGATTGCCTAAACAAGTTCCAATGCTTATCCTATGGAAACTATGAGCGACAAGAAGAAACCTTACAGCAATCTCACAGAGATAGAGAGCTTTGGCATCAGCGTCGGAGAATCCCTTCCCCCCAGCGAACAAGCTAGGGAGCTGCCCCATGCCAGCGGTGTCTACCTGATGAAGGACAGCTTGGGCACCATAATCTATGTAGGCAAGGCCAAGGACCTCAAAAAGCGGGTAGTCAGCTACTTTTTGGCAAACCGCAGTGCCAAGACCGCCGCTTTGGTAAAAAAGATTGCCCGGATAGAGTACATCATCACAGGAAACGAGTTTGAAGCCCTGGTGTTGGAAAACAACCTCATCAAGAAATACTCGCCGCACTACAATATCTCGCTTAAAGATGGGAAGAGCTATCTGCTGATACGCATCACACGCGAACCGTTTCCCAAGGTCTTCAAGACCCGCAGGGTCGTCGATGACGGATCCCGATACTTTGGCCCCTTCCCCGATGGGGGAAAGCTCGATCTCTACCTGAACCTGATAGAGAAGCTTTTTCCCCTGCGCAGGTGCGGCATCCCGCTACGCAAACGGGATAAACCTTGCCTCTACTACCATATAGGTCTTTGCAGCGGCCCGTGTGCCGGTTTGGTGAGCCAGGAGGAGTATGCCCGTTCAGTACAGGGTGTGATCGACCTGCTGGAAGGGAAGACCGATGCCCTGGTAAAGAGACTTACCTCTGAGATGGTTGCTGCCAGCAAGGCCCTTAACTTTGAGGAGGCTGCCATCAAGCGCGACCAGATAGATGCCATCATCACCACTGGAAGCGAACAGCAGGTGCAGGACTTTGCCCAGGAGAGCCGTGACTATGCAGCAATTGAGATGCGCGGTCCCTTGTGCACCATCTCCCTGATGCAGATGCGTGACGGCAGGCTCATCGGGCGAGCCCTCTACCGAGCTGAGACCTTGGGTGAGGAGACAGATACCTTGCTCAACTTTTTGGTGCAGTACTATGCCGACGGAATGAAACTCCCCCAATTCCTCTATGTCTCCCATGAGATAGACATCAGCCTGATACGCCAGTATTTTTCTGAGCTGCTTGGAGGAAGGCTTGAGGTGAGCCTCCCCTTGGAAGGCAAGCACTACAGGATCCTGAGGATGGCCCGGGAGAATGCCTCAAGGGATGTTGAGAAGAGGCTGAAGAGCAAGGACAATACCCAGGCCCTGGTCGAACTGGCCCAGGTGCTGAACCTCACTTCACCGCCTTCTCTCATTGAGGGATTCGACATCGCCCAGCTTTCAGGGAAATACACCGTTGCCTCCCTTATCTCATTTCGTGAGGGAAACCCGGACAAGCCGAACTATCGCAGGTACAACATCAAGGGCCTGCAAGGCAAGGTTGATGACTATGAGGCAATGCGTGAGGCAGCGGCAAGACGCTATACCAAGATTCTCAATGAGAAGCTTGAGAGACCGGACCTCCTTGTCATCGATGGGGGAAAAGGGCAGGTCAACGCTGTGCGTGAGGTCCTTGATGACCTAGGGATGTTTGATATCCCGGTCATCGGCATAGCAGAGAGGCTGGAGGCTATCATCTTTGATGATGAAAGGCCCCCCTTGTTGTTGCCTGAAGATAGTGAGGCCTTGCGCCTCGTCATTGCTGTGCGTGATGAGTGCCACCGGTTTGCAACCAGTGCCAACCAGGCGGCCAGAAGCCGTGAGGCTTCGTTCCAGCTCTTGCAATCGGTAGAGGGTATTGGGAAGAAAAGAAGTATGGCCCTTATGAAGACCTTCGGAAGTATGGAGGCGATGCTCAGCAAAAAGCCTGAGGAGCTTGCAAAGGAGGGGGGTATACCCCTCTCAGTTGCCCAGCGTCTGCTCAAGCAGCTCAACCTCTAGAGCGTTGCAAACCCTACACGGGAAGGTTCCCTTCCCTTGCAGGATATGATGCGGTAGAGCAACCTCTCCAGTACGATGGGGAGCATCTCACTTCCCGCTTCCTTGGTTGCCAAATCAGCCTCAGCCAGGGCGATGATGATTGCCCTGCACTCGTCCCTGGAGTAGGTGTTTCTCCCCTGGTGGTAGACACTCTTGTCCCGTGGGCTACGGACAGCCACACCCTTTCCCAGGACCTTTGCCCCAGAGAAGGCTTCGTACTCGCTTGCCCCTCCCTCCATCTGTTCCTGGATGGAGAGCAGGCGTCTGAACTGCCACAGCAGACCCGATACCAGCAGGATGCCACTTGAGCTGTCACCACTTCCCAGGATAGCATGCAGCGAGGCGATGCTGGACTTGAGGTCCCCTGCAGCAATGTAGGGAAAGAGGGTGAATGCATCCTCCTGCCTGCTGTGGTGGATGTAGGTCTGGATGTCCTCTTCGGTTATCGGCCTGCTCTCATCCCCTGTCTTCCAAAACAGTGTCAGCTGGCTGGCGATGGTGCGCAATTCCTGGGTGTTGTTCTCGACCATTGAGAGCAGGAGCTCTATCGCATCGGGCGTGATGGTAAGTCCGTATTTGCTGAAGAAGTCGCGTACCCACCCAAATTTCTGATTATCAAAGAGCTCGTAGAAGATTTTGGTGTTCTCTTTGGGGACAGCCTTCATCAGTTTGGCGCTGAGGCGGGTTTCGCTGGATATGATGACCAGGGTCGCTGTCTCGCTGGGCCTTGCAACATACTCGACCAGGGCATCTACCATGGCGGCATTGAGGCCCTCAGCCTGGGTAAGGATCACCAGGCGGTGGTCGGCAAAGAGGGAGTTGTTGTTCAGCGCTACGAAAATCTCGCCCTTCTCTGTTTCAAAGGGGTAGAAACGGTGCATCTCAAGCTCTCCGCCACACTCTTTTTTCAGCGTATCTCTAATCTGCTTGAGCAGCAGCTCTTTCTCCCCGGTCTCAGGACCGAGGAGCAGGTGCACGGCAGATTTCATGCGTAGTTCCTTATCAGCAGGTGCAGCTTGCCATGGATCCTGCACGAGCGTGTGATGATGGACCCCAAAGCTGAGTTGGCAGGTCGCAGTTCAATGTTGCCATTGGAAGGGTAGTACCCCTTCAGGGTTATTCCGACCTCCTCATCTCCTACAGAGGCCGCTATGATATCACCGGTGTTGGCTGTCTCGCACTTTCTGATAATGGCGATATCCCCGTCGAAGATGCCCGCCTCTATCATGCTTTCGCCCCGTATCTTGAGTGCGAAGTAGGTGTGGTGGGTATTGCTGATCATGGAGATGGGGAGGTTCAAGAGGTAATCGGTGTTCTCCTCACTCATCAGGGGAACCCCTGCGGCGATGGTTCCCAATACAGGGATACTGATCATCTCCTCACGGGGGATGTACTCCTCTCCGATGATTTCAATGGAACGGGAGATGCCATCGGTTGTCCTGATGACTTTCTTGTTCTCCAGAGCCTTGATGTGGTCATGTGCCGCCTTTACCGAAAACCTAAATTTTTCCGCAACATCGCGGACAGAGGGAGCGTAGTTGTTCTTCCTGATAAACTGGCTTATGAAGAGAGCCACTTCCTTCTGCCTTTCGGTCAATTCACGCATCTCTTACTCCTCGAATCGATTCTTGAACAGGGCTTCGATGGCATCGGCCATCGCTTCTTCTTCCGGACCTTCACATATCATGGTGAGGGTGCTCTGGTAGGTGGCGCCCAAGGTGATGATGCCCATAATGGATTTCCCATTGATCTTCATGGTACCTTTTTCCAGATACAGCTCGCTGTCGAACTTGTTAGCAACTTTTACGATGTTTGCAGCAGGGCGTGCATGGATGCCTGCCCTGTTGCATACCCTGATCTCTCGTGTGACCATCAGTGCGTCTCCTCATTGATGTTGTACATGTTTCTTGCAGATTCGCTCTC
>CAYMRN010000103.1:0-6243 GCA_964392855.1 uncultured Sphaerochaeta sp. | reverse complement strand
ACCCCTGTGCTGTATGCCCTCCTTAATAGGGAGAAACATAAGCGTGATGTGGAGAGCATCGAATCATTTGCAGAAGGAGAGCACCTATGAAAAGGGTCGAGATAATTGCAGCCCAAGCTATCCAGGAAGATATTCTGGATGCACTGGAGCACTATGGGGTGCCAAAAAAATACACCATCATCCCCACAGCCCATGGAATGGGATCGACAAATCCCAAGCTTGGTGATGATGTGTGGCCCGAAGAGAACTTCATCCTGCTCATCTACTGCCAAGAGGAGATGCTTGAGAAGATTGAGATGGCTATAAAGCTGGTAGAGAAGAAGTATGACCATGAGGGAATAGGGTATTTTGTCCTGTAGAAGGTCCCAAACATAGAGAGTTCATGGAAGCTGAGAAAGATGCAAGAGGATACTCCCCTTGCATCTTTTTCCCTTACTGTACAGTTGATACCCTAGGATTTCATTTTGCTTCTCTTTTTGAAGTCCGCTTCGATGCCCTCTTTCCAGTCTTCCGATACAATTTTACCTTTTCGCACCTTGCTCATGGTAGTGTTCAGGGCTTCGAAGTTTACCCTCACCCCCACTGCATCAGCATGGTAGGAGGCAGCCTTGGTCCTACCTATACCGAGGTTTTCCGCAGCTGCAAAGGCATCGATATTGGCACCAAGGAAGATAAAAACCCAACCCTCACTCTCCTTACAGAATTCAATACGCTTACGCACCCTCTCAAGCGTATAATTCTCGCTTGCATTCTCCTCCCCGTCAGTGATGATGACAACCATGACGGAGGGATATGCCTCTTTTGGGATACCGGTCAGGTTTTCCAACAGGGAATCAATTGTCCTGCCCACGGCATCCAGCAGGGCGGTTGATCCTTCCGGGCTGTAATCATCTTTGGTGAGAGGCTTCACCTCTCTGATCGGAATCCTGTCGTGGAGCTTCACATGCCGGTGGTCGAAGAGGACGGTAGTGACTCTGGCCACTCCTTCATCCCTCTTTTGCTTTTCCAACAGCGAATTGAACCCCCCCATGGTGTCCTTTTCCAGACCCGTCATCGAACCACTCTTGTCAAGGATGAATACCAGGTCGGTATCTTTGTTTTCCATATCGTCCTCCTGCTTATTGATGCAGTATAGGAAGGGATATAGGGGTAGTGGTCACTTAGAAGGCGACATTGTTTGCACCCAACAGTGGCTGATCGTAGGTGAACAGCGCCTCATTGATCGCATGGATATCGTAATCCTTGTTCTCTATGAAATATTCGATGATGATGTCAAAGACATAGCTGTGGCTGAGGGAGAAACCGGCCTTTTCAAGCAGGTCACGGGTCTGCTGTGCAGTGAGCTTGAGCGAGATGGCAAAGGCAATGACAGTCCTCTTGTTCGGCTGATAGGAGTCATTGCTCCTAATCTTGGAAAAGTGCTTGCGGTCAATATTCGCCCCTTTGTACACCTCCACCTCATCAAGGCCTTTCTCCCTGATGAGGCGCATCAGACTTTGGGAAAAGGATTCCTCAATATCTGTAACGACCCCTTTCAAAGCCTTGGGACGGGAAAACTGTCTTTGAGCCGGATCATGCATGATGAGTTGGTCAGGCTCTGGTTCAATGAGGTGCCTTCTCAGATAGTCAGCAAGCTTTTTCTTACCTAGCTCTGCATCGTTAAAAAAGGCCTCTTCGAAAAGAACCAGATAGACCATCAATTCATGGTTTTCTAGGAAGGCGAGGATGGTAGAGACTGCAACCTTGTACGCCTTGTCCTTGGGATAGCCATAGATGCCTGCTGAGATAAGGGGGAAGGCGATCGACTTGAGCTTTTTCTCATCTGCAAGCTCCAGCGCATTCTTATAGCATGAAGCAAGCAAAGCTTCCTCGTTTTCACTGCCTCCACCCCAGACAGGCCCCACAGCATGAATGACATATTTGCTGGGTAGGTTGAAGGCAGGGGTGATCACCACGCCTCCTGTTTCAACTGGGGAGAGCTCGTCACAAGCTTGTTGCATAGCTTGGGCACCTGCACCCTTGAATATGGCACCACAGACACCTCCGCCTTGTTTCAAATCTCGGTTAGCGGCATTGACGATAGCATCGGCCTTGAGAAGGGTAATGTCACCTTGGAAGAGTAAAAATGGCATGGTATTTCTCCTACATTGGTATACTATCACAGAAAAATACACCATAGGCATATGGTCGTGATATTCAAGGGCTGGATTATCATACGCAATCCCTGTATTGTTGCAACACAAAGAGGGTATCTTTACATGAATAAGTTTATGCTTAGGTTGCTCCGGCTATTTCTCGGATTGTTCCTCTATTCAGTGGGAATCGTGCTTACCATGAAAGCCAATATCGGCTATGCCTCGTGGGAGGTTTTTCATGCTGGGCTTGCAACCGTATTTGGCATCCAGATCGGTACTGTCTCCATCCTTGTAGGGCTGGTGCTCTGCATCATCTCCATGATGGCAGGAGAGAAGTTGGGACTGGGTACCTTATTAAACATGATTTTCATAGGCCTGTTCATGAACCTCCTTCTCGGATTGAATCTCTTTCCCACACTCTCCAACTTCTATCATGGCGTGCTGCAGATGGTGGTAGGGTTGTTTGTCATATCGATCGCAACCGTATATTATATCTCTTCCGGCTTTGGGGCCGGACCGCGCGACAGCCTTATGGTGGTGCTGACCCGCAAGACCAGACTATCGGTCGGAATCTGCCGCAGCGGCCTTGAGCTCCTGGTAGTCGTCATCGGAGCCCTACTGGGAGGATCCTTTGGAATCGGAACCATCCTGGCCGCCGTACTCATCGGTTTTTGTGTGCAGATAACTTTCAAGTTGTTCCGCTTTGATCCCACTACGGTTGTGCATGAAAACTTTATGGATACCTTCAGGAACTTCAGCAAGGTCAAAACAGCAAAACAGCCTCCTGTACTCTAGGAAGCTGCTGCTCAATTACATTACCTGGCTGCTCTGAGGTCACTGCTTATCAGCCTCTTTACCCAACTGTTCAATGAGAAGCAACAGTTCATCGAGTTTCTTGTGGTCCAGCAGGGGGTTGAGCAGGGTGAACTTCAAGAATGTCTTGTTGGCATAGACTGTCTGGCCTATGACCACACCCTTTTGGTGCAACAGGAGACGACGCACCTTTTTGTTGACCGCGTCCGTGTTCTGCAGTCTGAAAACCACCGAACTTATCTCCGGCTCTATGGCAACCTCAAAAGAGGGGTTGCTTAGTAGCCTTTCGTACAAGTACGTCGCATTTCCAATACAGGTATCAATGATAGAAGCATACTCATCCCTACCACGGGTAAGGAATGCCATCCAGACTTTCAGGGCGTCGAAGCGCCTTGTCGTCTGCATCGATTTGCCCACCAGATTCGTATAGCCATCTTCCTCATCCTCTTCACGGTTGAGGTAGTCAGCATGGAGGGAGAAAGCCTCTAGGCTTGTTCCCCTCTTTACCAGGAATGCCCCACAGCTGATGGGAAGCAGGAACATCTTATGGAAGTCCACGGTGATGGAGTCACACTTTCCAATAGGACCCAAGCGGGAGGCGTACTGCCTTGATAGCTGTACGCCACTGCCATAGGCAGCATCGGCGTGGAGCCAGAGGTTGTGTTTCTTGCAGAGCTCGCCTAATGCCCCAACAGGATCGATGCTTCCATAGTCAGTGGTACCCAAGGTTGCGACCACACAGAAGGGTATAAGACCGGCTTCCTTGTCCAGGAGAATGAGATCTTCCAAAGCCTGGCTATCCATCCTACAAAACTTGTCCACAGGAACCTTGCGTACCGCATCGTAGCCAAGGCCCAAAAGGTGCGCACTCTTCTCCATGGAGAAGTGTGAAAGCTCAGAGGTGTAGATGCGTAACTTGGCATAGGAGGGGGGAAGCCCAAGCTTTTTCACATCATGCTTGAGTGCTGTGGTACAGAACCAGTCGCGGGCAAGCATGAGGGCGCTGAGGTTGGACTGGCTCCCTCCGGAGGTGAAGATGCCATCACTCTCAGGTGAATAGCCATACAGGTCGCACAAGAAACGGGTTACCTGTAGTTCAATTTCCGTGGCGATAGGCCCCTGGTCCCAGGAGTCCATCGACTGGTTGAAAGTAGACAAGATCAGTTCACTGCAGATGCTCTCAAGAAGAGCCGGGCTATGCAGGTGTGCCAGATAGTCTGTGGAGGAGGTTCTCAAAAAGTTAGGAAGGATAGTTCTCTTTACCTCCTTGAGGACTTGGGCGAACCCAAGACCTTGAGGAGGAAGCAGGGTGTCCCTAGCGATGAGGGCTTTAAGCTGTTCCGGGCTTTTCCCTGCATAGGCGTGATCATCTGAGAAAGAGGCGAGGATAGCATCCACAGTCTCTGCTATCATCGACTTATAGGCATCTTTGTTATTCTGTTCGGAGGTAAGGAAATACCTTGATTCAGTATGAGGTTTCATCGGCATTCACCTTGCGCATAGCTTGCTCTAAAATTGTCAGCATCAGTTCAATATCTACATAGGAGACATTCAAGGCACAGAGGCAGCGCATTACTGAGCCATAGCGCCCTCCCTTCTCCATGATCAGGCGGTGCTCGAAGCACTCCTTCTGAATCTTGGCTGCTATGGTGCCGCTGGGAGGTAGGGATCTTAATGAATCCATCTTCCCATTGGGGTCGACAAACTCAATGCCGATCATCAGGCCCCTAGAGCGAATGTCTCCGATGATGGAGAGTTCCCCCTTCAGCTTGAGCAACCTCTCCATGATGAACGCACCCTTAGCCTGAACTTCCTCAAGAAAATCGGGTTTGCTGACACGTTCCATCACCACCGTCCCTGCGGCCATGGCAAGCTGGTTGCCACGGAAGGTTCCTGCATGAGCTCCTGTTTCCCAGAGGTCGAGGTCCTTGTGGTAGATGACCACGCTCATTGGCTGGCTACCGCCAATGGCCTTGGAGACAAGGATGACATCGGGTGTGATGGAGGCGTATTCAAATGCAAAGAATTTCCCCGATCGGCCGATACCGCACTGGATCTCATCGACGATCATGGGGATGCCCAACTCCTGGGTAACACGCCTGACCGTCTGGAGGAACTTTACAGGAGCCGGGATTACCCCGCCTTCTCCCTGTATGGGTTCAAGGATAACTGCAGCAGGTCTTGTTATGCCGCTCTCCGGATCCTTGAGGGTCTTTTCAAAGTAAGCGCAGGCAGCATCAATGCCAGCATCACCACCTAAGCCAAAGGGACAGCGGTAGGAGTAGGGGTAGGGCATGAAGTGCACATCGCCCATGAGGCCATTTACTCGATTTTTGGCGTTGAGGTTGCCGGTAAGGGCCAAGGCACCATGGCCCATGCCATGGTAGCCACCTCCAAAGGCGATGACTGATGATCTTCCTGTGGCTGTCTTGCACAGCTTAATGGCAGCATCCACAGCATCAGTGCCTGAGGGACTGCAGAACTGTATCTTCCCGTTTTCTTGCAACTCGTGGGGCAGCAGGGAGAAAAGGGTATCTACGAACCTGTCTTTTATGGGGGTGGTAAGGTCCAGGGTATGCAGGGGAGCACCTGAGGTGATGAGGTCGACCATTGCCTGGTTAACCTCATCATCGTTGTGACCCAGGGCAAGTGTACCTGCCCCGCAGAGGAAGTCCAGATAGGAGTTTCCTTCAACATCCTCTACCCAGGAGCCTTTTGCCTTCTTGATAGCTATGGGGAATTTCCTCGGATAGCTACGTGCATTTGATTCTGTTTTGTTCTGACGTTCAAGGTAAGCCTTGTTGTTTTGAAGCTGCAAATTTTCGTTCATTACCTTTTGCCCTTTCTAATCCATGGTGAATTTTGTACCAAAAATGGGAGTATTTGGCCCTTTAGTATTAAGTTTTCCCAATCGTCTAACCGGTTGGGATGTGCTGTTGCATATGGGCGAACCGTCTATACGCGAGAAAAGATACTACCAGCTTATGAGGCTTTTTTACTAGCGTGGAGCCTCCTGAATCATGGAAAATACAGATAAAATATGCTTTTTACCAATAATGGGCTGAAGGGTGGACATTCATTCAATTATAGTGTATTAGTTATCTAGTTCACTGATGCGGTAAAGGAGGCATATATGGCCAAAGAGATAGGAAGCGGACAAACAGCCCACAATGAGGTTGTTTCAACGAATGAAGAGGTGATCCTCATGCAGGACATTGGCTTTTCCTATGGGAAAAGGCCCCTGTTCTCCCATCTGAATCTACGAATCAAAAAAGGAAACATCTACGGATTGCTA
>CAYMRN010000102.1:0-6290 GCA_964392855.1 uncultured Sphaerochaeta sp. | reverse complement strand
GCGGTCAAAGCAAGCCACCTCATCAAGGCTAATTCGGCTACTAACACTATGTTCGCTCTCCAGATGTTTCTCACTCAGGGCATTTGTCTCACCGGGGTAGCCTAGGATTATCAAGGTCTGCAGGGTATCTTCCTCCCTGATGCCAATGACCTCTTTGGCCTTCTTGGCATTGTAACCCGCTATAGGGTGTACATAGAGGCCCTCTGCTATCGCTTGAATCTGGAAGGCCATAGCAGCCATCCCCAACTCAAAGGGGGTGTAGACCACATCCCCCAGGGTAAGGCCCCAAGCAGGGTTGGTTACAAACGCCGTAATGGCTGGAGCACTCTTTGCCCAGTAGTTTCCGGGGGCGAGTGTCTCCTTGAGCTTGTCCAGGACCTCGGGGTCCCTGACGGTGATCATGCGCCATGGTTGGCTATTCAGGCTGGAGGGTGCCATGTGTGCAGCCTCTGCGAGGCGAAGCAGGACCTCGTCCGCTATAGCTGTGGGTGCAAGGGCTCTCTTGGCCCTTCTTGTCTCAATCTCTTTGAGTATCGGCATTGTTTCTCTCCTTGGTTTTTTGATGTAAGTTCATAGGACAGATTCTCCTATTGGTTTTGGTGTAATCTACAAATTGTAGGTGATGTGAGCCGAGTTTTTCATCCGGCTATGGGTGACCAATCCCTTTTGGTGGCCGTTTGTATCTTTTGCATAGGGGGTATGAGGTTTTTTCTGCTCAAAGATATAGCAGATGAACTCTTCTCGCCTCTGGTCGCTACGAGAAAAGTTCACTGCTATCTCCACTGTTGTGCTGGTCCCATCCTTTATCTTCACATGGAGGGTAAGGGTGAAGTCCCTCCTCGCCTGCATGGCAGTAAGGAGCTGAGCCGCTCCCCCTCCCTGCAGTATGGAGAGGTAGTCTATCCCTAGAGCTTCATATTCTGTTTGGGAGTAGCCGAGTATCGTATAGAATACAGGGTTGTGGAATGTCGTCACTATCGTGTTTTCTTCTGATAGGTATCCCATTACGATTCCCCATTGGGGCCTGGTTGTAAGAAAATCAATTTTCCTTCTGGAAGCTCGCAGATGTTCGCTCAGTTTCATCTTGGAGTCGACATCAAGGAGGGAGGCCACGATTCTTTTTGGCTTGCCATCCTCGGTGAGGGTCAGGTGCATCTGTATGTTGAACCAACGCGTCTCCCCGTTGAATAGCTTCAGGCGAACTGTCGTGCCGCTCTGCTTCTGCTTTGTAACTACCCTTGTCAGACACTCCTCAAATGCGGGCAGGTCCTCTTCATGGATGAAAGATGTGCCGTACTCTCGCCTTACTAGTTCCTCAGGTCCTATCTTGCTCAGGAGCAGCAAGGCAAGATTAGGACTCTTGTACAGAGTGTCCTGCTCGATATCCCACTCCAGCATCCTGATGTTTGCAAGCTGTTCCATCATGACATACCGGCTCTTGTATGAGCAGTGTTCGCCTCCTGTGCTGCAGGTGGTCTCCTCTGCATTGATGCAACAGAGCACCAGGGCCTTTCCTGAAGGGTTTTCCACTCTGATCATAGTCCAGATTCCACTCGTCTCTTCGCCTCTGCTGTCTGTCCAGGAAAACCTCTGCCTGAGAATCTCATCTCGAGCGGTAAGGGCCTTCGATCGGATAAAGAAGCGGAAGGAGTGCTTGTCCTCACATTGAATGCGCTTCTCTTCTACCTGGTCCAGGAAGTTTGAGAGAGTTCCCTGGTTAGGGAACGTAGGGGAAGAGGAGCGCGGGTTGTCATAGAGCTGTTGGTAGCGGTCATCTGTGTAATTAAAGAGATAGATTTCGTCAAACAGGGTCTTGAGGACCCTGCCCTGAAACTCTGAAAGGGAGAAGGCGCCCATATGTTGGAAGGACTGGGCTGTTGTGAAGGCTGGACCATTGTTTGCCATTTCCAATGCGATGAACTGTTCTACAGGCAGCGGCCTGCTGAAATAATATCCTTGGAGGGTATTGCATCCAAGCAGTTTGTAGAAGTCTACCTGTTCTCGTGTCTCGATACCCTCAATGACAAGAGGAAGGTCCAACAGGGAGGCCATGGTTACAATGCTGCGGATAATCTTCTCTGCCCTGGGCGAAATGCCAATCTCCTTGGAGAACATGCCATCGAGCTTGAGAATGTCGATAGGCACATCCTTGAGGATATTCAGCGAGGAGTAGGCTGAACCAAAGTCATCCATAAGGATGAGGAAACCCTCCTCCTGCAAGGTTTTCATTACCTTGAGCAACTCTTCGGGGTTTTCCGAATAGACGCTTTCGGTGATCTCAAACATAAGCAGGGAGTGCGGGATGCCATAGCGATCAGTCTTGTCGACGATGTTTTGTGCAAGGTCCTGGTTGTAGAAATCAGAGCGAGATAGGTTGACTGCAATGGGTACAGTCGGCCTTCCCTCATCAAGGAGCCTGCGCTGCAGGAGGCATACCTGCTCGATGATATGGTCATCGAGGGGGATGATGAAACCGTTTTCCTCAAAGATGGGCACAAAGGAGTCCGGTCCTATGATGCCACGTTCGGGGTGGTTCCAGCGCACGAGGGCTTCCGCTCCGGTAAAGCGGTTCTCGGTAAGGCTGAAAAATGGCTGGAGATATATCTGGAACTGGCCCAGGTCGAGTGCTTTTCGCATCTCGTTGACTATTGCCTGTTCCTTGAGCAATTTCTTTCGCAGGGTGTCCGTATAGTAGGCGAATGGCCTCTGATAGTTCCCTTTGGCGGTGTTGAGCGCCATGTTCGCCCGGTCACTCATCAGCGATATGGGCATAAAGTGGTCGGTTATCTCATAGATGCCAAAGACAGAGCGGATATAGGCTTTCAGATTGTTTGCATTGAGCCTGGTTTCCACCTCCTTTGCAAAATGGGCGGCATCGAACCCATGTCTTGGTATGCATAGGGCGAACTGGTCTGAATAGAGGCGCCCGTACGTGCCCTGCTTGCCGATGATCTTGGTGAAGGTGTCGCCGATGCTTGCAAGGATTGCATTGCCTGTTGAGTTTCCAAAGAGGTCATTGACTGTCTTGAACCGCTCAATGTTCCAGCGGATGAAAAGATAGGGGGTGTGGAGATCTTTCTTTAGCAACATTGCCGTCTTGCGGAAAAAGGTCTCTTGGTTGTAGATTCCTGTCAGGCTGTCACGTTCGATGAGGGATACAAGCTGTCTCTGATTCTCAATAAGTTGGGTGGAGTCAAGGACCATGACACTGAAAATAAGATCTGGCGAGCTTGGATAGGGTATCCATGATGCATAGCAGAAGAGTTCTGAGCCATGCTGTGCATTGGATTTTAGCTCGATGGAAAAAGAGAATGAAGCTTTGTTTTCCATCGCCTTCTGCACATTGGCATTGAAAGAACCGATATTCTCCTCTTTGATGAAAACAGAGACATCGGGATATTTCTCTTGGAAGGACTGGAGGTCTTTCACACCCCCTAGGGAGAGGAAGCCCTCATCAACATAGATGGGAGTGCTCTTCCCTTCGGTATAGCTGTAGAGGCCGAACCCACTTTGCAGCTCGCATGCCTTGATGTTCCAGAATGCAAGATCTTCGGTGATGGCCTGTTGCAGGAGGGCCGCCTTATCAGGGCTGGGATGGGTGACTCTGTAGAGGTGGTCATGCAAAACCTGTATGTCAAAGGGCCTGAAGAGGTGGAAGATTGATTCTTCCTCTGCCTCCAGAGGTTTATCTCCTTGGTCAGAGAGGATGAATATGGGAATGTGCTTCAACTGGGCCTTGCATGCTCGAAGGAGGAGGAACTCACTGGCATTGAGACAAGGCAGGGCAGCGTCGTAGATGATGGCCCCAATCTCCTCCTTATCCAGGAAGTGGAGTGCCTGCAGATTGTTTTCTGCCTCGAGAACAGTATATTCCTGTGATAGCTGTAAGCGAAGGGTTTTGCGATTCTGGCTATCTGCATCAGCTATGAGGATTTTGGGTTGCATCTGATATTGCGGTTTCACTGTAGGATGAGCATAACACAAATAGGTAGCAATGAGTAAAGAGAATCATTAAGGAAAACACGAAATTACCAGATATTTTGGACGTGTGCATACATAAAAACAGGGTTGCCTAGGCAAACCCCGTTTTCTAAAATTTTTTGGTACTCACGTACGAGGTGAAAAATCCGACTTAGGAGCTCCACAGAGAGGGCAAACCCAATCTTCTGGAATATCTTTAAAGGCTGTACCGGGTTTTACACCATTGTCGGGATCACCTACTGTGGGATCATACACATAACCGCAAAGGTCGCATTCATATTCTTGCATAGTCGTTTCCTCCTACAAGCTAGCATAGCGATAAACGGGCAGGGGGGCAAGAAAAAAATTATTGATACAGGGCAAGAATCTTGTTGAGCATCTTGCAAAACTTCTTTTTGAAGTTTTCAGGGGCAAGAATCTCGACTGAATCGCCACACTGGATAATTCTGAGGTAGAGCTCGATCGAGTTTTCCACATCCATATTGCATATCAAGGAGCCATCGCTGCTCTTGGAGTAGACCGGCGTCCCATGGACGACAGACCTGAAGGCATTCATGGCCGACCGTTCCTTCAGCTTGAGGCTGAGAGGGATCATATCCAGGCTCTCGTATCGTGCCTTCGGTTCCTGGAACTTGAAGGGCTTGAGATTGTCGGGGATGGTGTAGGTCTCATTGAGTATGGTTGCACTGGTTATGGTACTGATATCAATGGTGATGATCTCTGTGGTATGGCGCAATCTTCCTGTTACGCTGATGGGAAGCCTACCACCACTGTCCTCCTCCCTAAAGCCGATGAAATAGGGGGCAAGCTCTGTCTCGATGGGGTCGAAGCCTTTCAGGCTCTGGATGACACGTACGATGCGTCCCGATACCCAGGAGTCGATGAGGACCTCCAGGATTGAGTTGAACTTGCTGCTCTCCTTCTTTTCCTGGACCTGCTTGTCGATCTGTTCGGCGAGGTTGACGACATTGTCGCTGATCTTAGGTGCATAGGATCGCATATTCATCGCAAGCTTGCGCAACCCTGAAGCCAGGTGAGGGTTTTGGAACTCACTCGTTGAGGCAAGGACCTCGGCAGAGAGGTTGAAGGCAAGACTTTCATAGATGCTCAGGGCGATGTTCTCATCGCCCTCGTGCGGCTTGATCTTGATGAGGTTGTTCTCCTCATAAATCTCGATATACTGCTTGAGCTCGTCTACATATCTGCTGATGGTAGAGCGATGGACCCCCAAGCGTCGTGCGATCTCCGCGCGTCTGAGCCCTTCGGGGTGAGAGTGAAGGAGCAGTTCAAGTTGTGCAATACGTTCGCCTTTCATGGATATCCTCTTTTTTGCACCATTTTGCAACAAAATTCATGTCAGTATAGCATGATTATCTACTTTTTCAAGGGCTTTGCAACAAAATCCGCACATTGAAACGGGACTCCAACCGTGATACTATGCCCCTATAGGAGAGGTTCCATGGATGCACGCCTGACGAAACTTGAGATAAAGCTTGCTTATGCAGAAGAGACGGTCCTTGCCTTGGATGCTGTGGTCAGGGGCCAGGCCCAGGAGATAGCCATCTTGTTGAGCCGTATCGATGCCCTGGAAAGACGTCTTACCGCATTTGTGGAGAGTGGTGAGGACAGCCTTTTCGAGGGCGAAAGGCCGCCTCACTATTGAGCCTAGATGAACAGGTTGACCTTACTCTTTGAAGCAGCACCCATATAGGTTGCAACTCCGCCGATCTCAACGCCATCGAGCAGTTCTTCGCGCGTGATGCCCATGATGTCCATGGACATCTGGCACGCTATCATGCGCACTCCTGCCTTCTTTGCATCTTCAAACATTGCCTCAACCTGGTCGACATTCTTTTTCTTCATGCGCCCTTTCATCATCTTGGCACCCATTCCTCCCATATTCATGGAGGAGAGGGCCAGATGCTCCATGCCCTTGGGGAGCATTGAGCCGAACATCTTGCCCATGAAATCCTTCTTGACAGGCTGAGCGTTCTTTTTTCGCAAGACTGAGAGACCCCAGAATGTGAAGAACAGGGTGACATCCTTTCCTGTGGCCGCTGCCCCGTTTGCCAGCACAAAAGTGGCGAGTGCCTTATCCAAGTCATTGGAGAAGACTATCATGGTTGCCCCATTGTCTGGGTCACAGATGGCGGGTTTGTTGCCAAAGGAGTCGGGAACCAGGCAGATGGAAGGATTGCCCTTGCTGATGACCGCCTCGATGATGCCTGATGTGGTGTGCAAGGAGACCAGCTCGTTCCCGGTAAGGTCACACCATGACTGGACGTCCACGCCAAAGCCAGGGTCTGATG
>CAYMRN010000101.1:2674-6307 GCA_964392855.1 uncultured Sphaerochaeta sp. | reverse complement strand
CATGGAAGCCCACAAGAAAGAGGACCGCCCGTTCTCTGACTTCGGGGTCCTGGTGCGCACCAACTCTCTCATAGCAAACCTCGAGACCAGGTTCACCGAACGGGGCATCCCTTCGCAGGTTACCGGAGGACAGAGCTTTTTCGACCGCAAGGAGATTCGCGATATCATAAGCTACCTCAAGGTCTTGGCTAACCATGATGACGATATCAATTTGCTGAGGATCATCAACACCCCCAGAAGGGGCATCGGGCGCACCACCTTGGAGAAGATGCGAAAGGTGGCAGAGGACCACAAGTTTTCGCTGTTTGATGCCCTCTCGCTCATGGCGATCGCCACCGATGGACAGATCCGTGAGGGGATGCAAAACACCATCAAGCGGTTTGTGCACCTGATAAACGACTACCATGACCAGCTTTTTGCAACCAGAGGGAACAAGGCTATGGTCTTGAGGGCCCTCATCAAGGAGATAGGGTACAAGCAGCTGCTGGAAAACGAGCATCCTGAGAATGAAGGCCTGGTAAACTTCAAGATGAAGGGCATAGACATGCTGTGCAACATGCTCGCAAGATGGGAACGCAATGAGGAGAACAGCAACTCCTCCCTGTTTGATTTCCTCAACCGCCTCAGCATCAACGGCAAAGAGCAGGTGGATGATGATGGCGGTGGCAAGATAGCGCTCATGACCATCCACGCCTCCAAGGGATTGGAGTTCGACACGGTGTTCCTCGCCGGGGTTGAAGACCAGTTCATCCCCCATGCCCGTGCAATCGAGGAGGACCCCTCCAGCATTGATGAGGAGAGGAGGCTCTTCTACGTCGCCATCACCAGGGCACGCAGGGTCCTGGTCATCTCCTCCTGTGAAAAGAGGAAACGGGGACACAACCTGATAACCAGCCTCCCCTCACGCTTTCTTGAGGAGATGCCCAAGGAACTCTTTGATGAGGAAGACCCCTCAAGGCCCCTTGAAGCTTCTGAAATCAGCGATAAGCTCAGACTGTTCAGGGAACGCCTTGCAGCCAGGGCCGCATCCTCATGACAGATATCCCAGACGTGTTCTTAGGATATAACCAGAAATGGGAGCTAGTTACCCTGTCTTTACCGGATCAAGGTCTGCAATCGGATACCATATAGGCTGAACTAAGAGAGAAATACCTACTCTTCTTGCATAAGTGAGTGAAAACTGTGTATTCTCATGGTGAATACTTGGAGGATCATACATGTTCGACATTGACTACGCAAAAACCCCGGTAACGGATTTCTATGGAAGCAATTGCTTTACAGAAACAGAAATGGGAAAATACCTCAGCGACTCTACCATCAGGGAACTTAAACAGGTCCAGCGTGGGCAACTCGAACTTACCTCCGACCTTGCTGACTATGTGGCAAGTGCGATGAAACAGTGGGCACTCACCCGAGGGGCCACCCATTTCTGCCACTGGTTCCAGCCACTTACAGGCCTTACCGCAGAGAAGCACGACTCCTTCATCACCCCCACCAAGGGGGGGAAGGTCTTGCTTGAATTCTCAGGCAAGGAACTCATCAAGGGAGAAGGTGATGCATCTTCCTTTCCCAACGGAGGACTGAGGGCCACTTTCGAAGCCCGTGGCTACACAGCTTGGGACACCTCCTCCCCTGCCTTCCTCAAGGATGTCTCTGGAGTGAAGACCCTATACATACCCACAGCATTCTTCTCCTACAATGGAGAGGCCCTGGACCATAAGGTGCCGCTCTTGCGCTCAAACCTGGCCATTGAGAAACAGACGCTTCGGGTACTGCATGCCCTTGGAAATACCAGTGCCAAACGCATCATCATCAACGTCGGACCTGAACAGGAGTATTTTTTGGTAGACAAACAGTTCTACGAGATGCGACCCGACCTTCGTCTCAGCGGACGTACGGTAATGGGAAACCTTGCAGCAAAGGGGCAGGAGCTCAATGACCACTACTACGGCACCATCAGCGACAGGGTCACCGTATTCATGCGCGAACTCAACTATGAGCTGTGGAAGCTCGGCATCAGCAGCAAGACCCAGCACAAGGAAGCCGCACCCAACCAGTTTGAGATAGCTGTTGTCTATGAAGCGGCAAACCTTGCAGCAGACCACAACAAGCTACTCATGGATGTGCTGCAGAGCGTCGCCTTGCGTCATGGGATGGTTGCCCTTTTGCATGAGAAGCCCTTTCTTGGAGTCAACGGCTCGGGCAAACATGACAACTGGTCGCTTGCTACCGAAGACGGCACGAACCTGTTCTCACCCGGGTCGAACCTGGAGGACAATATCCAGTTTTTGCTCTTCCTTACCTCCTTCATCAAGGCTGTTGATGAGTATGCCCCCCTAATACGGTGTGGTGCGGCAACAGCAGGCAATGACCACCGCCTGGGTTCCTCAGAAGCACCACCGGCCATCATCAGCCTCTACCTTGGTGAACAGCTCAGTGCAATCCTTGAAGATATCTCTCAAGAGAAGCACAGCGGAAAGAAAGACCGTCAGTTCGTGAAGCTCGGAGTATCCATGCTTCCCAAGCTCCCCAGGGATCTGACAGACCGAAACAGGACAAGCCCCATCGCCTTTACCGGAAACAAGTTTGAGTACCGCATGGTCGGTTCCTCACAGACGGTTTCGATAGCGAACATATTCTTGAACACTGCAATGGCATCTGTCTTGGAAGAGGTTGCCGATAGGCTGGAGAAGGCTGAGGACATCGACCTTGAACGCCATACCATCATCAGAGAGTTCTATCAGAACCACAAGCGGATCATCTTCAATGGCAATGGGTATGACCAGGCTTGGGAGCAAGAGGCGAAAAGAAGGGGCCTGCCCAACTTCAGTGATACTGTCAGCGCACTGCCTGAGATGATGAGTGAAAAGAGCCTGCATCTGCTCTCTAGCCAGAACGTCCTCACAAAAAACGAGGTTGAGTCACGTGTGGAAATCGCATTGCAGACCTACAGCAAGCAGGTCAACATCGAAGCGGCAATCATGGTCGAGATGAGCAGGAAGCATGTCATCCCCTCTGTATCTACATATTTGGGGATCCTAAGTGACAGCATCACCAGACAGGAAGCCATCGGCCTGGATACAACAGAGCAGCGCAAAGTTGCAACCACCCTCTCCTCGGCCCTCCCCAAGAGCATTTCCGCTACTGAGGACCTTCATGTGAGCGTCGCCAAGGCCCTCTCCTACAAGGATGAGGTGCTCAAGCAGGCACAGATTTACCGCGATGAGGTCTCAAGCCAGATGCTTGCCCTCCGCAGCAACATAGATGTGATGGAGACCTATACAGACAAAAACCTGTGGCCGTTTCCCAGCTATGACGACCTGCTGTTCAGACTGTAGCGAGTGCATAAACCTGTACCAGAAGAAAAGGATCACATTGGTCCTTTGCATCTGGTCCATTAAAGTTCAAGACATATCTGTATAGTTGCTAGCCTAGGAATCTCTGTTCAAACAGTTAGAGGCTATGCGACGCAACGAATACGAGAGTAACAGATGCATGGATGAAAAAGTTTTCAAACATGCTATTCCGTATGCGGAATGATAAAAAGTAAGCTCAAAGCCTTTTCTTCTATTCCGTCTTTCTGTTTCTAGTACAAATAGAGAGGAGTTTTCCAACCTAAGCAAGCCTGAACAC
>CAYMRN010000101.1:0-2574 GCA_964392855.1 uncultured Sphaerochaeta sp. | reverse complement strand
TTCTGTTTCTAGTACAAATAGAGAGGAGTTTTCCAACCTAAGCAAGCCTGAACACCACTGCCTCATACCCATCAAGAAGGACAGCATCAGAAGAAAAGCGAGGCCGGGCTGACGGGGAGGCAGTGGAGAATATCTCCTCACCATCACTGCTCTGCAATCCAAGCTCTGCACGGGATGCCGATTGGGCCTTAGGAGAGAAGTTCAAGAGCATGAGCAAGCATGCCTCTTCAAGCGTACGAGTATATGCCATGAGGTTGGTGTTTTTCAGTTCCAGGAAATCACACACTCCCATTCGCAGCACATGCTCCTTAGAGCGCAATCTGATCAGGGACCTGTAGAGGGTGAGCATGGAGTCTTTTTCAAGCTCCTGGTTTTCAACTGTGCAGCTGTTCGCGTTTTTAGCAAAGGGCAACCAGGGACTTCCCTCTGTAAACCCATGGTTGGCCCCTACATTCCATAGCATAGGCCCCCGTTGTGGGTCACGCCCCTTGGAAAAGGGCCAATATCGTCGCCCAAGGGGATCGTGCATATCCTTTCTGCACACAAAGGAGTTCCTCAACCCCAGCTCCTCCCCATAGTACATGAAGATTGCCCCTCTTTGGGTGAATAGGAAAAAGGCGGCCAATCGTGCTTTTTGCTCATTATTCTTAAACCGTGAGATTGAACGGCTCACATCATGGTTATTCAATACCCATGCAGGGGTACGGTGCCTGCCTACAGCTTCATACCAGCGCTTTGCAGACCGTTGCCACTTGGCTGCGGAGAATCTTGTGGTGATGAGGGAGAAGTCAAAGGAGAGGTTCAGCTCGTCGCCTGTGCTACCGAGGTACGATGCGGCAACTTCAGGCTCGCCCGGGCTTTCTACCAGTATCTCCCCTATCAGCATCCTGTCAGGGTACGTATCGATGAGCCTGCGGAGCATCTTGAGCTTGGAGTGCGATTCGGGACGATTCCTATCAAAAATATGGTGTTGCTTGTCGTATGATCGTAGTTTCCTACGGTAGTTCCTGGGGTTGTTCCGTAAAGCATCATCCTTTATGATCGCGTTGATGCTGTCCAGGCGGAAACCGTCGACTCCCTTATCCAGCCAAAATCGCACCTCATCAAGCAAGGAGTCTGCCACTGCAGGGTTTCGCCAGTTAAGGTCCGGCTGTTGGGGAAGGAACGAATGGAAAAAATATTGGCCTCGCTGCTTGTCAAAAGTCCACCCCTTGCCTCCAAAGGCAGCCTTCCAGTTGTTGGGTACGGTATCACTCCAGATGTAGTAGTCGGCCTTATCAGAATCCCTAGACTCCCTACTTTCCAAAAACCAGGGATGTTCGTTGGATGTATGGTTCAAGACAAGATCGAAGATTACCTTGAGGGAGAGCTCATGGGCCTTCTCTATCAGGAGCTCGGCATCGCCCAGGGTGCCGAACAGGGGGTCGATGTTGCGATAATCAGCAATGTCATATCCGAGATCCATCATAGGGGAAACGAATATGGGATTGAGCCAGATAGCATCGACACCAAGGCTCTTGATATAATCCAACCGGCGGATGATGCCCTGCAGGTCTCCGACTCCATCATGATCGCTGTCCTGAAAGCTTCTTGGATATATCTGATACACAATGCAATCTTGCCACCAAGCTGATTCCATACAAACTCCTAGGCAATAGTATACAATAGTGATAGGAGGAACGAAACAGGAAATATGCTAAAGCAGCATGCAAGCCCTCACAACTACGATACAAGCACATAAGGAACAATGAAATAGTATGTGTCTAGAGTATTTAAGATTTAATTTCCATGGCAAAACAAACAGTTACTAGTAAATAACAGTATTTTTATTATATAATTTTTTAATGCTATCAGTTTAATTTTAAGGTATTTACAAATAAAACTGATATAAGAATTATTAACTTTTATTTCAAATTCAGTACTATCTCTACATTAAATTGTATGGGAATAGATGATAAACACCAAAAAATGCTACAAAAACTATCACTTATGCTAGCTTACCAACATAAAAAGCAATGGATATGCTTATATACCTCTACAGGTACATTATAATTATATGAGAACGATATGACTATACTTGGCATGGAACACATGCAGGTTGATACGGCTATCTCGTACTACCATGCTCAATCTTCACCATGCTTTTTAGCAAACTCCCTAAGAGAAAACCGAATACCGGCAGCCCACCCGAGCCCCATACTGAAGAAGAGTTCTTCCAATTCTTTTTTGAATGAAGGTTCTATGGAGAACGTTGTGAGAATTTTTTTCTCTTTTTTTGGTTTCCGTCCTTCATTGGCAAAAAGCTGCTTCGCTTTCTGGCTGCTGATGCTGCTCTCTTCTACTTGTTCGTTTTCATTTTCAGGGTTTCTTTTTAAAGCCATATCTATCTCCAAATTTCCGAATTAATGATTCTGATCGATTCAAGTGTAGTGGGTTTCAAACCTTTTCCCCTTTTCTTGAAAAGCTGGGGTGCTGAACCAGCCTCCTGTGCTTTCCTGAAGAGAGGGTCAACGGGTATTTTATACACGGTAAAGTTGCCTTTAGAGGCAGCATGAAAAATATCCCGATGCTGTT
>CAYMRN010000100.1:0-6307 GCA_964392855.1 uncultured Sphaerochaeta sp. | reverse complement strand
AGCAAGGCCTTGGAGATAGGGGAAGTGGAAGGGGCGATGAGCAGCATTGCCATCAGCTTATCTGGGATCTTTACTGTCCTGCTCGCCCCGCTTTTTTTTCTGTAGGGTAAGGATGCGCTGCATCGGGACAAACCCCTCCCCCAATGCCTGATAGGTCTCATGCACGATCATGAACGCCTTGGGATCCTCCTCATGCACTATCTGCATCAGGGTGTTGATGTGCTGGTTGTGTACCACTGCCATCAACATAGGGCGGTTCTGACCGGTGAAGATACCCGTTCCATTGATCAGGGTACCCCCATGATGGAGTTCGGCTATGATGCGCGACCCTATTTCCTCATGCTTTTCACTGAAAATGTACGCAGTCTTTGCATATTTGGTGCCCAAACTCATCACCATGTAGTTTACCATCTGACCGGACAGGTAGAGTGTCATGACTGCAAAGAGTGCCCTTTCAAAGCCAAACACCATCGCCCCCGCGACTATGACCACAGCATCGGTGAGGAACAGGGCAGTGCCCATCGCAAGCGGGGTGAAGCGGTTGATTATCTGGGCGATGATGTCAGTGCCTCCGGTATTTGCTCCCGATCGCATGACGATGCCGATGCCGCTACCGAGCAGGACCCCTCCGAATACAGCAGAGAGTAGGGTATCCATGCGGTCAGTATAGGGCAGAAATCCAGCATACTCGGTAAGCTTGCCAAAGAGACTGACCCAAAATGAGAGCAGGACGGTCCCCCCTAGGCTCTTTACGCCATAGAGCTTGCCAAAGACCGATATCCCAAGCAGAAAAAGAGGGATGGAGATCCCGAGCATGACTAGCCCGGGTTCCCATCCCACCAGGTGGTAGGTGATAGTGGCGATGCCGTTGACACCACCACTTGCTATCTTGGCAGGGAGGATGAACACCGCTATTGCAAAGCCTGCAAGGCAAGTTCCCAATAGGATGTACAGAACTTCGGTCACAGAACGTTTCATATGCATGTGCATTGCATCCCCCCTGGGTGGCTAGTTGAGATATTTCTCAAGTGTCTTGCGTACAGCGCCCTCCGAGGCGACCAGCTCAGCAAAGTAGGTCTCTACCAGAGAAGCCATGTTGTTTGCATACAGGTCAAAGCCAAAGATGGACTTGTCGCTCAGAATTGGCTTGAGCTGCTCGGAAAACGGCCCCTTGTCCCCAAGCTTGATGCCCTTCAAGTGGGATCGGACCTCATCAAGACGGGGATCGGGACTTGGATTGAAGGCCTTTCCACTATCATCAACACCAAGCAGGTAACGGATCCAGCCGGCAAACACGAGGGGGATGATCGCAAGGTCAGCCACATCGAGTTTCTCGTTTTCCATATACGCCTTGACGGTCTCGCCAAAGCGTATGGCCAGCTTCTGGGAGGTGTCCGTAGCGATACGTTGGGGGGTGTCGGGAAGGAAAGGGTTGGGGAACCTCATTTCCAGCACTTCCTTGATGAACTGCTTGGGGTCTATGATCTTGGGATCGATTACGACAGGCATCCCTTCGGTGTATCCGATGACATGCACCATCTTGTTCAAGAGGGGGTCCTGCATCTCATCTGAGATGAGGGTGTAGCCCAACAGGCATCCGTAGATGGCCAAAGCAGTGTGCAAGGGATTAAGGCAGGTGGTGACCTTCATCCTCTCTACCTTATTGACCGTATCACGGTCAGTGAAGTAGACACCGGTATCTTCCAGTGCAGGCCTGCCGTTGGGAAAAGCCTCTTCGATGACCAGGTATTCGCACTCTTCGGCATTGACGAATGGGGCGATGTAGGTGTTCTTGTCGGTGACGACCATTGTGGTGTCCTCAAAGCCGTCCTTCTGGAGCATGTTCTCTACATTTGCATCAGGGCGCGGGGTGATCTTGTCGATCATGGTCCAGGGGAAGGAAACATCCTTTTGCAAGTATGCGACAAACCCCTTCTCAACCAAGCCGCCCTTTTCCCACCCTTGGGCAATGGTCAATACTGCACTTTGCAGTTTTTCCCCATTGTGGGAACAGTTGTCCATGCTTACCAGGGCCAGGCTCTTCTTGCCTGCAAGGTATCGTTCATAGACGAGGGCTGTCAGTTTGGAGAGAAACATGGAAGGACTTTGCGGTCCATTGGCAAGGTCCTCCGCAACGGAGGGATAGAGCTCACCATTGGCCCCTCGTAGGGAGTAGCCCTTCTCGGTTATGGTGAAGCTCACCATCTGAAGGGTGTCCTTGCGAAAAGCCTTTTTGAAAAACTCCCACTCCTCACTAAACTGGGGATCGCACTTGTAGGCAGCGGCAACGGAGCCTATTACCTTCTTCCCGATGGTACCGTCACTTTTGAGAGTCACCAGCAGGGTGAGGTTGTCATGCTTGGCGTAGATGTCGTCAATGATCTGGTAGTCAAACCCTTCTCCGACGATAATGCCGGTCTCCTCTTTCTTCTCTTCAAGCAGAGTCTGCTGGAGTGCGGCGGGAAAGCCTCGAAAGATGTTGCCTGCACCAAAGTGGATCCAAGTGGGATCTTGCATCGTCTTGGCGATCATCTTTTCCCGGTCGAATGAGGGTAGGGTAAAGCCTTTCGCTTCCCATACTGCTCTCTGTTGTGTGCCTTGTGTGGTTAATTTCATGATAGCTCCTTTATGTAGGTGTTTCGCATATAAAAAGGTCGGGGGGATGCTTCTTTCTTAAAATAGTGCGGATAACGCAGAACCAGGCTCTCTGTCTCTTGCAGGAGCTTGCTCAGGTGCTTTTCCTCAAGGTTGAGCATCTCTTTGAGATCCTTGAAGCGTAAGGCCCCCACCATGCACTGGTGTTGCTCGATGATCGTTGCCAAGGCATTTTTCTCAAAGAAAGAGAGGAGTCTCATCCGGTGGTGATTGCCTCCCTGGCTTCGGATGAGATTCCATATCCTGCTCATGTCTATGCCTGAGAAGATGATGCTGTGGAAGGCGTTGTCAGCCTGGAGAAAGTCAATGAAATTCTCCTCTTTCATTGCCTTTTGTTGGAGGAGTATGTTCTCTTCCATCTGAGCTAGGTGGGTGTCAGCGACGATGTTGATGAACTTCTTTACTGCCGCTTCCTCTAGGCTCTTTCTCAGAAACCTCTCCTCCTCGACCTGCTTGAGGTCGATGAGGGAGACGCGGGTCCCCTTTTGGGGGAAGATGTCTACAAGATTATCACCGCTGAGCCTCATCAGGGCGTCCCTGACAGGGGAACGGCTGACCTGCAACTGCTCACTGAGCAGCTGCAGGTTCAGCTCCTCCCCCGGTTTGAAGCGCAAGGAAAGGATTTCAGATCGTAGTGTCTGGTAGATCTCTTCTGATGCGGTGACTCGAACTATTTGTGCCATGCTAATTCCTCATACAATTTTTTTTATCGCTATATGCAGGCAATGCAAGGATACAGACAACGCCGATGGCGCGGTAATACAGCCCATATCCAGGCTTGCATCTTCATTTCAGGTCATACTCCCATGGTCTGTCAAACCATAGGTGAAAGAAAATCTCGCTATGTGTCTTTTGGAATGGGTCCCCATCGAAAATAGGCGTGAGGTCGTACCATACGTTTTGGCGCCAGCCCCTTCCGAGCCTTCCCAGCCTGGTGATATCGTTGGAGAAGTGTTTTGTCTGTTCGGAGGTGCCAGTGGCTGATAGTAGCCTTGTGATCCTGGACTCTCTCCTACGATCACTCTTTCCTGCAGGGATAGCGTACAATACCCCCTTCAGGGAGGGAATCTCCTTGAGGGTTACTCTGTCAAATGCTGAGCCAAACCAACTTACAGGGATGTTCATTGGGGAAAACTCCAAAGGGTATATCACTTACCCAATTCTAACAAACTAATATATTAGTTACAAGTGTCGTATCTGGATTCCCTATGTTTCTTTTGTATAGGTAGGGGATCCTTATCGTCTGTCGCCCATGATGAGCATGGAAGAGGGTCTGTCCAGAAGCAGGGTGCAATCCTCTTTTGCCCTAAGCATTGCACAGGGGGCAAATACCGATATCTGGTCATACATGCACATGGCCACTGAACGGGCCTTTCTCTGTTCAGGTACAGCACACACAATGGTTCTGGCTTTCATTATTTGCTGGACTGACATGGAGATTGCTTGTTTGGGTACCTCTTTCAAGGAGGAGAACCACCCTTCGCGCACTTGCTGCTTTCTGTTTCTCTCATCAAGGTCAACGATGATGTATGGCTGTTTTGTCATGATGTTTGCAGGGGGGTCGTTGAAAGCTATATGCCCATTCTCACCGATCCCCACGAACAGAAGGTCTATCTGTTTGTCCTTGATCAGGGAGTTCAGCCTTTGCACTTCAGCCTCGAGGTCTTCGCTGTCACCCTGTATGGGGTGGAAATTCTCAGCTTTCTGGACCTTGCTAAGGAAATTCTTCGCAAGAAAATTTCTGATGCTCGCCTTGTGATCAGCCTTGATCCCGACATACTCATCCAGATGGAACAGTTCTACTTTATCCCAAGGCAGTGATGCCGCAGTCAGGTGTTCATACATGATATACTGGCTTATCCCGGTGGAGAGGACCACCACAGCTTTTCCCTGCTTCTCTATCGCAGATTGAATTGCCTCGATACCAAGCTTTGCAGCTTGAAAGCCCAGATCCTGTTTGTTTTCACAGATTGTTACCCGCACTTGCCACCTCATCCTTATGAATTAGGGTAGAATTCCCTAACACATGAGGATAGCGTATTCGCGAGGTTTGTTATAGGGGGCTAAAGGTAGGCACCTTCACTGGAGGGGTGGCTTTCGTTCCAGGCGCTGGTGTTCAGCGCTATCTGCTTGGTGATGGTGGTGCTACCCAAGGGGGCAAAGAGTTTGTCCAAGGAGAGAGCTTCCCCCGCCAAGCCTACAATGACTGTGGCATAGCCTTTTCTTGCCGCATGGCGACAGAAGTGGTCAAAGAGAAATCTGAACAGTCCCATGCCACGGTACTCCCTTCTGTTGCCGAAGAAGAGGATCTCCACCGTATGCTCCCCGATAGCCTTGTAGGAGATGAAGCCTGCCATCTCACCTTCACCTGTTCTTGCATAGATGCACTGGGCATCCTGCAGCTCCCTAATCTTTGGCTCCAAAAAGTGCAGGGCACCCCTTTGCAGCTCGTTTCCTTGCCGCATCTCTTCCAGCAGGACCTGCTGCAAGGCGAGAATCTCTGTAAGGGGAAGGTCTTCGGCAGAACTGCCGATGACAAAGTCCTCCTGGAGGATATCATCGGTGAGCTCCTCCGGCTCCAGGTCGAGTTGAAGCAGTTGCAAGGAGCCGTCATGCTCCCTGTACCAGGTATAGACTTCTCGCTTGAGCTGCTCGTCCTTGAAGGCGAACCACTCCCTTTCCAAGGAGGGTAGCTCCCCAACCACATCCTTGAACCGTCGGAACACCCCTTTCCCCGCTTGCAGTGCTTCCTGCAGCTTCTCCTTGTAGAGGGGATTCCTCACCTGATTGGCGAATTTCTCCATGACAAGAAATCCGTCTGACGGTTGCCAGTCAGGAATCTCTATGTAGCGTCCCTCGGCATCAGAATCCTCATCTTCCCAGTCGAGCATGAGTCGTTCCTGGTCAGAGAGCACTTCGCCTTTGACCAAGTCAAGGTAGTATATGTCGCTCTGGTCCTCCATGGCAAAAATGATGGTATCGAGGAGGAATTCTGTCAGTAAAGGAAGTTTTAAGGGAGTTTTTTCACTGTCCATGGTGACAATTGTACTATGCAATCATGGGTTTGGCTAGTGCGGAAAAGTGCTGCTCACCTTGACATTACAGCTGAAAGATACGATATTGTAGGGGTAATCCAGAATCATATTAGGAGTGTATTCATGAGCATTATTGAATTTATCGAAGCCAGGGAAATCCTTGACTCACGTGGTAATCCAACCGTTGAAGTAGATGTTATTCTTGAGGATGGTTCCATGGGTCGTGCAGCAGTACCCTCTGGTGCATCCACTGGCGTACACGAAGCTGTAGAACTTCGTGACGGCGACAAGAATCGCTTCATGGGCAAAGGTGTGCTGAAAGCAGTTGACAACGTCAACGATCTCATTGCACCAGAACTTGAAGGTATGGATGCTCTTGACCAGGTAGCCATTGACCGTGCCATGATCGCCCTCGACGGAACCCCAAACAAGGCAAAGCTTGGTGCTAACGCCATCCTTGGTGTCTCCATGGCAGTAGCCCGTGCAGCAGCTGATTTCCTCGGCCTGCCCCTGTATAAGTATCTTGGTGCCTATCACTCATGTGTCCTGCCCGTCCCGATGGCCAACATCCTCAACGGCGGAGCCCACAGTGACAACAAGGTTGACTTCCAGGAGTT
>CAYMRN010000099.1:0-6348 GCA_964392855.1 uncultured Sphaerochaeta sp. | reverse complement strand
ATATATCCAGAAGAAAAGCAGTGATGCCCTCACACCCCCCCAGTCCGATGCTTTGGGTAAGGCTTTGGTGCATTGCCGTCCCCTCAATGCCTGCCTGCAGGGGGACGGTGGACCAGGGCAAGGGCATGGCGAAAAAGTAGAGCTCCGGATTTTGCAGGAGCAGGGGCAGGATGATGTGGATCAAAAGTGCTGCAATGGCGAAGCCCACCAGATTCTGTTTGCGCATGGTTGTCCTTACCTTTTTCTTATGGACGATGCGTAAGGTAAGGATGGAGCATACTACTATGAGCAGTGTCTTGAACCAGTTCTCGTAGAAGTGCCACAACGCTGTTATGGCACTAGCAACCTTTGGAGGGGCAGAGGGGACATAGCCCCAGTTGAGTGAGGCTATGATCAGACAGAGGCCGATATATATCCAAAGGAGCGCTTTGAGAAAGCGCAGTTCCCAACCGGAGCTCTGCATCAGCTTGCTTCTGTTTGCTTTCTTTTCATGAACAGGATGAGTATCAGGGTTGCAGCCAGTACCACCAAGGCCCCTATCACCGTGGAGATGACCACCGGGTAGGCATTGTTGAAGCCAGTGACAGAGGTGTGCTTGTTGAGGATACCTGCAAATGCCCAGATGAGGGTGGCAACGTAGGGGATGTCCCTGGAATGGATGGCGGTGGCTATGCCGATGAGTGTTCCTATGATAATGAGTGTGCTTGTCCAGGTAGCCTCGCTCAGGCCCCATCCCTCCCAGCCCATGGTGACCAGAAGGGCTGTGATGTTGGCAATGGTTGCAACGGTTATCCATCCAAAATATATCGAGAAGGGCAGGCGGATGAAGAACCACTCCTTGCCTGTCATCGGCGTAATTCGGAGTATCAGGTGAATGCTTATCAGCGAGAGGAGTATGAAAAGCATGAGGATGACTGAAAAGAGGATTTGATTGTAGTGCCAGCAGAAAATCCAGATGGAGTTTATCAGTGAGGAGAATGCAAAGATATTGCCTACTCGGGAGAGGAGTTCCTTATCTGTTGCCTTGTTCTTCTGGAAGAGGCCCAACTGGTAGAGGGTGTAGAGGCCAAGCAGGAGGTAGATGACCCCCCAGATGGCGAAGGTGGACCCAGCTGGTGCAAAGAGATTGGGAAATGAGTCTGATACCTCTCCTGTGGTGATCCCTCCTATGGGAAGGATATTGGCAAGGGCGTTGACTGTGACCATCAGGACAAAGGTGATGGTAACAAGAATTGCAGTCGGGGTAATGCTAAGATTCTTTTTCATGTCTCTCTCCTATAGCATACAGTAGTATGAGCTGAGCACCTCATTCACTGCATGCTTGTTAGCGATATTCTGGATCGATTGCTTGAGTTTATGCAAGGGGAGGGTTGCACGCTTATATGAGATAATCCTATTTTCGATGCGTCGCTGTTCCGCTGGGGTGCGTATGCACAGCTTGGCCATGGCATTGGCTGTAATGGTTGCCTGTTCTCTTACGACCTGCAAGGCAAGGGTCTCGTCCAGGAGGCGGTAGAAGGCAATAGCCGTATCAAGGCCCTCCTCTGATCCTTCGAGGAGCTCCTCCACATCCCATACCTTGCTAGGGTCGCGTTCGGTGACCAGAGGCCTGTACTTCTGCCATTGGGTTAGAAGTTGGTCTTTGGTGGCCCCTTTTGTGCAGTGCATGCACTTCAAGGCCGAGATGTTCTTATCCTTTACCTCGAGCATGATATCAATATCCGTATCGGGAAGGGAGCCATAAAACTTGAGAAACTGATGCAAGTCGATGGTGGCGGAGTGCGATCCTGCCCTTTTGGTAGGATCCGGCTGGGAGTAGTGAATTTTCTGTTTTCCATCACACTCTTTCCATGTAGTTGCGCATGCCTCGATCCACTGCCACTCTGTCAGGGCCTCTGCACTTGGATTGAGCGCATGGTGCAGATTGTCAAATACTGCTGGGCATCCAACCTCATGTGCGATGTCCAGAACCTCACCGATGGTGTAGAGCGTATCATCGTTTTCTATGACAATCCTCTGTTTCACCTCATAAGGGAGGCTGCGGTAGGTAGTGATGAAACGCTTGGTAGCTTCACCCTTGTTCCCATACGCCCCTCCGATATGCAGAACTATCTTGCCCTCGGAACCAAGACTTGAGAGCACCTTGGCATGGTAGACTAGATCGGCAATTGCATTGTCGACCACCTCCTTTCGTGGAGAGTTCAGGACGGTATACTGCCCTGGATGCATGGATAGGCGTATGTTGTTCCTAGCTGCCAGAGCTCCTATGGAGGCGAGTTCATCAGAGAAGATATCCCACCAGGGGAGGGTGTTTGCCTCACTGGAGCCGAAGGGGATGAGGTCACTGCTGATACGAAAGAGCTGCATGTTCTGCTCTTTTGTATAGGTGAGCAGATTGTTCAGATGCTCGATGTTAGTCTTACAAACATCGAGCAGGGTCTGAACAGAAACCCTGCTAAGAGAGAGGCTTTTCATCTCGCTGTTTGGCACTGCAACTGCTAGGCAAGCATAGCCGATACTCATCAGGACTCCTTTGTAATGACCTTATATAGTGTAAACGTAGGCCCAAACAATGTCAAAACAAAACAAGGTCGTGCTGGGGGCATTGACAGGAATCCCGCTGGAGGCGATGCTTATAGTGTATGCTGATAGCAGGAGATACCCTCTCCTCTAATCAAAATTAAGGAGGATTTATGTATACACCTTCAGAAAATCGCTATGATTCGATGCTGTACAACTACTGCGGCAAAAGTGGTCTTAAGCTTCCAGCCGTCTCCTTGGGACTCTGGCACAACTTCGGGGATATCACATCCTTGGCAAACGCAAGGGCAATGATTCATACAGCCTTTGACCTGGGGATCACTCACTTTGACCTTGCAAATAACTACGGACCTCCGGCAGGCTCTGCAGAGTTGAACTTCGGAAAGATTCTTGCCCAGGACCTCAGGGCATACCGTGATGAGCTCATTATTTCATCCAAAGCAGGCTACGACATGTGGCCCGGCCCTTATGGTAACTGGGGTAGTCGCAAGTACCTGCTTGCAAGCCTGGACCAGAGCCTCAAACGCATGGGACTTGAGTATGTGGACATCTTCTATTCCCATAGGTTCGATCCCAATACCCCACTGGAGGAGACCATGGGCGCCTTGGAAACCGCCTACAGGCAGGGCAAGGCCCTGTATGTCGGCCTTTCCTCCTATTCTGCGACGAAGACCCGAGAAGCCCATGACATTCTCAAGGCTCGCGGAGTTCCTGTCCTGATCCACCAGCCATCCTACTCCATGCTCAACCGCTGGGTTGAGGAGGATCTTCTGACTACCTTGGGGGATCTGGGCATTGGCACCATCTGTTTCTCGCCCTTGGCACAGGGAATGCTCACCGACAAGTATCTCAATACTATCCCTGAGGAGAGCAGAGCCGGCAAGGAGGGTACATCCCTCTCCACCAAGATGCTTACCAAGGATAACCTCGCTCGTATCAAGGCCCTCAATGAGATAGCCAAAAAACGCAAGCAGAGCCTAGCACAGATGGCCCTGAGCTGGGTCCTCAGACGCAAAGAGGTCACTTCAGTACTCATCGGAGCAAGCTCCCCTGAGCAGATCAAGGAGAATGTAGGGGCATTGGACCACCTCATCTTCACCGACGATGAGCTTGCCGAGATCGACAAGTATGCCCAAGATGGCAATATCAACCTCTGGGCACGCTCAAGCAACGAGAAGTAGGATTTTCTCTGCTGAATAATCCTATAGTGACCACTATTATAGGAGCATTGTATGAAGGTCATGTCCGCCGGTCGGGCATGACCTTCAGTTTCCAAGTCCTCTCATACACGATTTTTCCTCTTTCATTTGCGATGTGCGGCCTATTAGTAAGGGGTTTGTCCACACTGGTGGAGACAGTTGTCTTGACTATACCTATTGCTCTCTGTTATATTTTACACAACTAAATTGATGATTAGGAGATATACCCTATGGCAACTTCCCTATATGACTTCACCGTGAAACGAAATGACGGATCAGATTTCGCTCTTTCTACTCTCCGTGACAAACCCGTACTTATTGTAAATACTGCAAGCAAATGTGGCTTTACCGGCCAGTATTCCGGCCTTGAGTCCCTCTATCAGGAGTATAAGGACAAGGGCCTTACCATACTCGCCTTCCCTTGTGACCAGTTTGCCCACCAGGAACCTGGCACCGATGCTGAGATTGCAGAGTTCTGCAAGCTCAACTATGGTGTTACCTTTCCTGTCATGAGCAAGATCGAAGTCAATGGCAAAGGGGCTGACCCTCTCTATGTCTGGCTGAAGAAACAGGCTCCGGGGGTGTTGGGAGGCTCGATCAAATGGAACTTTACCAAATTCTTGGTGGGTAAGGATGGCAAGAGTGTTGAACGCTTTGCATCCAAGACCGAACCAGAAGAGTTGAGGCCCTCGATAGAGGAGGTGCTTTGATGGCACATCCACAGCTTCTGCTTTCCAACCAGCTCTGCTTCCGGTTTTATGCCCTGGAGCGTGAGCTTATGGCTGCATACCGTCCACTTCTCGACCAGCTTGGCCTGACGTACGCCCAGTACATAACCCTGCTCTACCTCTGGGAGCATGGTAAGGCTACTGTAGGTGAGCTCTGCACTGCACTGAGCCTCGACACCGGTACGGTATCGCCTCTACTGAAGCGGTTGGAAACGGCAAAGCTTGTAGAGAGAAAGCGCCTTCCCTCTGATGAGCGTACCGTGGAGGTAACCCTGACGAAGAAAGGCAGGCAGCTGGAAGAGAAGGCGCTCACCATTCCCGAACATATTGCATCCTGCCTGCTAAGCAGTGACCAGGAGGAGCAACACAAGAGATTCCTCCTCCTGCAAGAGATGCTCGATGAGACGCTTGAGCAGTTGAGGACCACCCGAAAACAGCGGACCGGAAAATGACTCAAGATACCCCCTTGGAGGAGTAATGCCATGACAGCTCGAACACGTTCGGTACAGACTGTTCCTACCTTGGACTTGAGGCGATATCTCGGCCTTTGGTATGAGGTGGCAAGGTTTGCCCATGGCTTTGAAAAGAAGCTTGTTGGTGTGACTGCCGAATACTCCCTTCGTGGCGATGGGAGGGTGAAAGTAGTCAACAGCGGCTTCAAGCATACCCTCGATGGCAAACACGTCAAGGTGAAGGCCATTGCCTGGAGAGCTGACGAAGCGATCCCCGGTGCATTGAAGGTCAAGTTCTTCCATCTCTTCACTTCCGACTACCTCGTCCTTGGCCTTGACGAGGATGACTACCGATGGGCCGTAGTAGGCACCTATGAGCGATCATCGCTCTGGTTTCTTGCAAGAGAGAGGGAAGTATCCCCTGAATTACTGGAACAGATGAAGAGCATAGCCGTTGGCCAGGGCTATGACCTCTCGGCATTGACAATGGTGGAGCAATAGGTTCGCTAAGCATCTGGTTGTTCTCTTTTTTTCAGTATGAAGTGTTCCCGTTCTTGTTTCCTTTCTTACCCCATCCCGTTGCATGACACTCTTTTTGTGTCCTGTATATCTACTCCTCAGAGAGCATTCAGTGGGGATTTTTTAGTTGGTTCTCTATCCACTGCCAGGTTTTATCCTCAAAGTCATCCTCGATATCCACCAAACGCATAGACGTTTCATAGTCTGTAGGAAGACCCAGTAGGGTGAGTATTTCTGCTGTACTTTTTCCTGTTATTGTTTCAAGTTCATTGAGTCTTGTCATCATTGTTATGCTCCCCTGGCGTTCACCCCCATCTTGAAGCAGTGCATTTTTTTGCCCGGTCAATAGTGGTGCGAGGAAGAACAGCGTTGCTAAGAGCAGTGCGATGAGTAAGGATCTGGTATAGGAATGCCTTTTTGTGCGCAGTTTGGGTGGGCATGAGCCTTCACATAGTCCGCATCTGATGCAGCTGCTCTCTCCAACGTGTTCTTCTGCGCTCGGGTCCAGGGAAACAGGACAGGCCTTGCTGCACGCTCCACAGGCGATGCAGACCTTAGAGGGCCTCTTGACCTTCAGCATGCTGGATTTCCCCAACAGGGAAAGGATGGCACACAAAGGGCAGAGCCATCTGCACCAGGGGCGTTGGATGAACAGGGATGTCAGTAGGGTTGTAAGGAGGATGATCAGGGCTAGGGGGGCTACCTCCCCTGTATAGAAATGCATCAGGGCATAGTAGGGGTCGGCTTTGATGAATGCCAGATTGAAGCTTTTTGCCGTTGCAAATAGTATGAGTGCCAGTACAAGGTATTTTGTCACCTTCAATAGCTGGCCAAGGCTATGGGAAATCTTGGCTTGGGGAATCTGTATCTTTCTTGCCAATGCATTCGCCCAGTCCTGGATGCTTCCTA
>CAYMRN010000098.1:0-6396 GCA_964392855.1 uncultured Sphaerochaeta sp. | reverse complement strand
TGGTGTCGCTGACCCCAAAGTGCTGGGCTACCTCAACAGCAGCCCATACCAGGACTCTCGAACTGACGATAAGTACTGCCAAGCCAGAAACAAGCAACCAGATGGATTTCTTCAAGGGTAATCCAGATGTAAGGCTCTTCTCTGTCTGTATGCCCAAGGCGTCAACACCCCTTTTCATTCCCTGCACTATTGTCCAGGTCACAAGGAAAGCAAACAGCACCAGAAGAGAGAGTGCATTCCAAAATGAGAGGTAGAGGTCTACCAGCAGCAGGATAGATACGAGCGTAACAAAGGTAAGGATGGGAAGCTCCTTACGCAAGATTGCCGAATGCACCCGTATCGGTCCTATGATGGCTGTGATGCCTAGGATGAGGGCTATGTTGGCAATATTCGACCCGTAGGCATTTCCCAAGGCGATACCGGAATTACCCTGTAAGGCTGCGATGGTGGAGACAACAATTTCAGGGGCGGAGGTTCCAAAGCCCACGACGACCATCCCTATCAGCAGTGGCGGCATGCCGAAAAATTTGGCTGTATAGGAAGCACCGTCCACAAAACGGTCTGAGCTCCAAAGCAGAAGCAAGAGACCGACAACTAACAAAACACCGGGTATGAGCATAAGAATCCTTTATGAAGTGGAAAAGAAGAACGCAGCCACTGATGGTGCGTTCATACCCCTTCATCCTAGCACAAGAAAGATAGGACCTTCAACCAAGAGGGAGGCAATCAAACCAAAAATTTGCTTCTGTCAATGTGTATTGGGTTACAGTACACAAGGGTTTTTACTTCTTGCCCAACAGATCCAACCACCCCTCGTACAGCATGACCATTGCCATGGTATCCAGTTCACAATATTTCAGCAGCGCTTTTCTCATCTCCTCCCGTTCGTAGTCGCCCATCGCTTCAAACTGCATGCGTCCATAGGCGGTAAGGGCTGCCCCGCCACTGTGAATCTCGTCATCACTGCTTATGAGCAGGTCCATATCCTTTTCTGAGATGTCGGCAAACATCTTGGGAAGTGCCTTGTAGGGATCAACAACAAACCCATCCTCGATGGTAAGCCACCTCCAATCCTTGAAATTGAGGCTTTGAATTCCCCCCTCTGCTCCATAGATGGGTCTTGAGTACTTCTCCTTAAGATAGTGCGAGCTGTTTAGGATGGCGGGCAGCACCTGTTTGATGGAGTTGGAACCGTTGGTTGCAGGGTCATAGTAGTAGCGTCTTACCAGGTCGCACAGGTCAATCATGGAGCGGTCCCCTTCCCAGCTATCAGTTGAGGCGCGTATAGATTTGGTGATGCTCCTGATGAAGGCACACAGCTGCTCACCGTCTTGCATCGGCTCTGCTCTGCCCTGTATCTGGTGATAGATCATATTGAGGTAGGTGTTCTCATGGCTGGAGTAGCGGAAAATGGTGCCGTTGTCACCTTCAAGTTGCCTTTTGAGCTCACGTACAAACTCAAAGTTAGGGAAAAATCCTGGTGTGGCGTTCAGGTATTCACCCACATGCTCTACAGTCCCATCACGCTGGACTGTGTGGTGGGAGAACTGGAAGGCAATGCCTTCATACGGGCGACGGCCCTTGTTGAAGGGGATCGCCGCCATACTGGTCTCAAAATCGATGAAGTGCAGGGGAAAGGTCCAGCTGTCCATCTCTGATTGCAGACTTGATCTGTCCAGCCACACACTCTGGTCCAAGGTCTTGCTTTTCTCAACCTGCAGCCACTGCCGTTCAGTCCTGGAGAGACCAGGCCTACCGTCTGGTTCGGGTCTGATGTCAGACTTTTCCACCTCGCTGAGCTTGATCTTGTTGGCTTCTATGAGCTTGTCCTTGTTCCTATAGTCCCAGATATCCAAAACGGTAGGGGAGGCAAAATCCTCTTCACCCCACCCCAGTCTCTCCTTCCAGCACTCCTTCCTACCGCTTCTCATCCCGTTTGCGTCATCATCGGGTGTTGTATGGAACTCACAGGTTTTACAGACTGAAGTGATGGGCGAGGGTATTTTGGTGTCGGAAGCGTAGTGGTTGGCAAAATAGGTAACGCGATCAGCAAAAGGGAGGCCAAGGCCTTGCTCGCCATCATGGCCTGCATAGATCTTTGTGCAGAGATCATCGACATTCACCGCACAGAGGATCGGCGGAGAAAGGTCCTCAGAGGCAATGGTATCGGAGACTGCAACAGATTTTCTTCCCCACTTATCTGTTACCAGGAGGAACTTCTGGTTAAGCCCATCTGTGGGGCATAGGGCAGAGGTGTCGGCCATCATAAGGTTGGCAGATACCATATACTGGGGTAAAGCCTGGCTAATCACGTGTTTCTGGAAGGCAACATCGTAGAGGTAGCTCTTCCATGGTGAGGAGATGGAACCATCCTTATTGCAAAAAGATGATCCTCCATAGGACTTGGATTTTACCTCATACAGCATAAGGTGATCGTCATCCTTTACGAGGATATCAGCCCGTATGAACAAGCACCCTGTGGCAATGGCAGCTTCATAGATGATCACCTTATCTCTGTGTAACAACGCTTTGGTCTCTGCCAAGGATTGCACATAGTCCAGACTTCTGATCTCATGCCCGCCAGGAAAGTAGAGCTTTGCAAGCTCCCCTACCTGGAAGCCTCCATTGGCAAGGGCAAGCAGGAAGGGGTCATCAAGGTTCTGGTCAGCATACTCCGCTTTTTTGGTATAGAAGAGCTTGGTAGGACACTCAGATGCAAGCTTGAAACGCGACTTGGTCAGATAGCGCCGTTGTGCCATGGAAGGCCTCCTGTCTACTCACCTGTTTCCACCCTCCTGCACCCAGGACCGGAAAGGGTGCTTCTTCCACCGGATGAGGGGGTGATGGTTATCTGTGTGCTGATCATCTCCTGCATGGCCGAAACGTGAGAGATGACCCCTATGAGCTTTCCATCCTGCTGGAGGCTTGAGAGGGTCTTCAGAGCAGTCTCCAAGGAAGCCTCGTCTAGGGTGCCAAACCCTTCATCAAGAAAGAGCGAGTCTACCCTCACCTTCCGACTTGCCATCTTGGAAAGCCCCAATGCCAAGGTCAGGCTCACTATGAAGCTCTCCCCACCGGAGAGGTTTTTGGTCGATCGTACCTCTCCTGCCTGGTAGTTGTCTACGACGTTCAGCTCCAGAGGTTGATCATCAGAGCGGATGAGCAGGTAGCGGTCACTCATCTTCGCAAGCTGCTTGTTGGCATGGCCTACCATCAGCTCAAAGGTGAGGCCTTGGGCAAAGTTCCTATACTTCTTGCCATCGGCAGACCCTATAAGAGTGTGAAGTTTCTCCCATTTTTTCACCTCTTTCTTCTGCTTCTCTATTGATGCCTGCTTACTCTCAGCCCGTTTTCTCGCCTCAGAGTTTGCCTTGGACTTTGCCTTATGCTCAGCAACGGCATCACGGACCTCCTTCAATTCAACCTCATGCTTTTCAAATGATAGCTGTACATCTCCAAGAGGTCTGGTCGTGATGGCTTTGGCCTGCTCACCGGCTAATCGGGCGGTCCTTTCCCGTCTGCTGGTCTTGAGCGCTGTCTGCCTGTCATCCAGGTCTTTAGCCTCTTGGGCAAGGTGATTGCGCTCAGCTAGGGAAAGTCTGGAGGAGAGGAAGTGGTTTTCATCGGGAAACCCGATGCAAGCGAGCTCTTCAGAGAACAGGGCCTCCTTTGCCTCCAACTGGGGCTTTCGGTCAGAAAGCGAAGACTTCAGGGAGCTTATCCTTGTTTTGCAACTACTTACCTGCATTACCAAATCAGAGCCAGACTTCCTGGCCTCCTTCTCCTTGGCTTCAGCATCACTGACAGCCTTGGCAAGCCTCTCCTCCTCACTGTCAGGATCCTTGTCCTCATACAGTTCGTGTCTTGCAACTTTCGCCGCACCAAAGGATGCCCCCAGTGCCTTGAGCATCTCCTCTTTCTCCTGCAAAGCACTTTTGTGGGTAGCGATGATCCCCTCAAGGCGCTGCATCTCCCCCCTGATGGCAGCTATGTTCTCCTCGATTCCCCTTTTCTCTTTCTCTTTCGACTCCCATGCGTCCCTTCGTGCCTGGAGTGTCTCCTTCAACAGGGACAGATCGTCTGGCACCTCAGAAATACCATAGGGGGCTAGGTTCTGTACCATCTCGGCCTTCATCTCAGCAGCGAGCTGCTGGGCTCCCTTGAGAAGAGTAACTTGCGTTTCATAGGAATCTTGTGCACTCTTTTTTGCATGAAAGGCATCTGACTCTTGCTGTTTTTGTTCGCTAAGTGCTGTACTGGCATCACGTTCCTGGGAAACCAAAGCCTCTATTCTGGTTTCCAGATCTTCAGCACCGGAGATTATCGCAGTAAGGCAAGCTATCCTATCTTCCAATGCATCAGGGACAGGGACGTTGCCCAAGGCAAAGGGGTGTTCCAAGGCCCCGCACAGGGGACAGGCCTTGCCATCTTCCAATTTCAACCGGTACTCCTCTAACTCGACAATCTTATGCAAATATACCATTTCTCGCAGCAGAGCCTCTTTTTCCGCACGATATTCGCGCAGAACCTTTTCGCCCAATAGTGTTGTGAGCTCTTCTTGTTTTGCCTTGAGTTCTACGGTGAGGGTGGCATGCTTTTTTGCAAGAAAGTCAGTTTTGGCCCTGCAAGTTGCCAGAGTTTTTTCCGCCACTTCAAGGGCTTTCGCCCCCCCAGTCTTCGCCTCCTCTTGTCTGGCAATCTCTCCCAGCTTGGTTTCCAAGGCACGTATCTGACTCACTATGCCTGTCAGATCGGTTACCAGGTTCTTATCATTGGCATGTTCGGTGCAATAGGTGAGAATATCTGCAAGCTTTTTCTGCTGCTCACGCTCCTTCTTATCTTCTTCTTCCCTCTGTATCGTGCAAGCTCCAATAGAGGCAACATCTTTAGCTGCTGAGGTGGTACTCTCGTCAATGCTTGCAGCCAATTGAGCTATATTCTGGTCCAAAGCACGGACCCTCTTGATAATTGGGGCACTCTCCTGCTGTGCATTCTTGGCGAGCTGAGTCTGTTCTTCTGCCTTTGCAAGACGCTCCAAACCTGCATTGGCTTGGGTTTCCAAGGCAGGCAGGGCATCCTTTTCCCTGGTAAGTGCAGCTTCCTCCTCCCCCTGTTGCTTGCGCAACTCACAAAGGGTTGCATATGCCCCATCCAAAGTAGCGGCCTTCGTAGCATCCTCCAGCACAGTCCGTTCAGGGGCAAAGGCGATCATGTCGGCTTCAAGCCTTCGCTCCTCTTCATCAAGGTCCTTGAGCTCCTTTTGCAACTGCTCCATGCCGGTAATCCAGGCAATTGCCTTGGCAAGGTCGGAGACCAAGGTTTGCAGGCTCTCCTCCTTTTGCTGAACTTGATGCAGGTTCTCCTCAAGAGCGAGTTCCTCTTCCTGGGAAAGGACTGCGATCTCTCGCTTTTCCGCTTCCAAGATGGAAAGGCTTGTCTTCTCATCCCGCAGCCTCTCATGGACGCCAATGGAGATGTCCGAGTAGATCTTGGTCCCGGTTATCTGTTCAAGTATCTTGGATTTCTGCTCAACGGTGGCTTTGAGAAAGGTATCAAAGCCACCTTGGGCCAGGAGGATCGAACGGGTAAACCTGTCGAAGTCCATACCGGTCTTCTCCTCAACTGCATTGAGCACCGAGGTAAGCTTGTTTTCCAAGATCCTCTTTTCGCCATCAAACTCAGCGATTTCATGCCTTGGGCTCTGCAACTCGCCTTCTGCTTTTTTACGGGATCTGTGATGTGCCCAGTTACAACGATACCTTCCTGCCTGGGATGCAAAGACAACCTCTGCAAAGCACTCCCCTGTCTGACGGCTCATGATGTCATTGCTGCTTTGGGTGATCCTTCCGAGTCGTGGTGTTGCTCCATACAGTGCGAGGCATATCGCATCCAGGATGGTGGACTTGCCGGACCCGGTAGGACCGGTGAGGGCAAAGATCCCGTTATACGCATACTCCGGGTCCGTAAAGTCTATATGCCACTCTCCGTAGAGAGAGTTGAGGTTTTTAAATCGTAATTCCAGAATTTTCATCCGCTTCCCTTCTATTCTGCTTGTATGTCTTTTTCAGCAAGAGCCTGCACGATCTCATTGTATGATGCGACCAGCTCAGCACGCTCCTCTTCAGGTACCTCACCTTTGTCCAAGCACCGTTTGAAGACTTCAGAGGTGTCAAGGTCCTCCAGTGTTTCCCGATCATCTATGGCGTTGAGCACCTGGTCATTGGTCCGCTTGTTCTTGATCACGGTTACCACTAGGGAGGAACCTTCCAAGAGCTCTTCGACCTGTTCACGGAGGCTGCTTGCATCAAGGCCTGTGTATTCGATCTCCAGCCAGGCCGAACTCTCTTCCAGCTTGAGCTGTACTATTGCTTTTGTGATATCTTCCAGGGAACCAGT
>CAYMRN010000097.1:0-6434 GCA_964392855.1 uncultured Sphaerochaeta sp. | reverse complement strand
ATGAACAAACTGCAGATCAAAAACATCTCCAAACGGTACGGAGATACGGTCGTATTCGATCGCTTCAGCTGTACCGTATACCCAGGTGAGGTGAATGTCCTCTTTGGTGCCTCTGGTTCGGGAAAGACGACGTTGCTTCGCATCCTCATGGGCCTTGAAGAGTCTGACGAGGGTTCCACCTCATCGTTTGACAGGATGAAAATAAGTGCAGTCTTTCAAGAAGACCGCTTGTGCAACAACCTATCGGCCTACTCCAATGTGAAGCTTGTCCTTGAACCATCTTTTCCCTCCGAACAGGTAAAGGGTGCCCTTGCTGCTGTAGGGCTGGAAGATGCCATCCGCAAGCCGGCAAGAGAACTCTCAGGAGGGATGCGCAGAAGGGTAGCCTTGATCCGTGCCTTATTGGCAACCTATGACCTGATAGTCCTAGATGAGCCATTCAAGGGGCTGGATGAAAGCACAAAGAAAGAGGTCATTGGCTATACCGTGGAGGCGACCAAGGGCAAGACAGTCCTGCTGGTGACTCACGATATGGAGGAAGCAGAGTTGATGCAGGCCAAGCATGTCATCAAGCTTGAGACTGTCCAAAAAGTCAGACCTTAGTATCCAAGGTGAAGTTCTCAGGATTGAAGGCATCACTGCCCAGCCAGAGGTCTATCTGCAGGCCACTGTCTGAATTGGAGACACTTGCTTGCTTTATCTGCCACCCTATGAGTTTGAGCCTGGCACCCCAGGCCATGTCGTGTCCTGCCATCTGCCCGTAGTATTGGGCAAGTTCGGGCCTCTGTGTCTTGGGGTTCAAGGCCTTACGGATCTGATCCAACTCTTTTTCACTCCTGGGCCGGTCGTCGAAGAAGCTGATATGCGCCCCATCATCCTCCTGGTGTAGGGAGACAACCAGCCTGAGGGGATTCCCTTCCAGCATGAAGTTCGTGAGCTCTCCGATAAGACGGCCTAAAAAGTCTTTTCTCTTCATACTTGGAAATCCTCCTTGGGACGATTGGTCTTGTGCCATTGTAATACAGCCAAAACAAGTGATGCGGTGAGGCCTCCGGCAAAGCCGTTGTTATACAGGTCCAACCCTCCATGCCAAGAGGCCGTTGTCTCTACCATGAACAGGTGTATGAACCCTGCTGTTATGCCAGCCAGTACACCGAATTGCCCGGCTATAGGCGCTAGGGTAGTGCAGAAAAGGGCTGCCAGGATTGGCCCGGGGTCTGAGAGGCCCTTACCGAATACCAGAGTCGCCACGATGACTCCTACTACTACAGGCCAGACATTCTTCAGTGTCTTACCAAACCCACCAAAGCCCATGACTGTCAATATGCCTCCGATCACCGGTCCGTTGAAAGGGGCCTTGACCAGGGCGACATACAAGGAGGAGGCCAGGCCCAAAAGGCCCATGTTGATCAGGGCCGCACCAGCGGTCTCTGCATCAAATATGTCGGTAGGAAGCCGACCTGAGAGCCTTTGCAGGTCGATGAACCCTTTCAGGGTTTTTCTGATATTTGAAAAGCCATCGACGAATAGGGCAGAGAAGATGAGGAACAACGACAAAATAGGAATAAAAAGAATAAGTGCAGGCTCTGCTGTCGTATTCCAGATGATGGTTATCGGTTCCATCTTGTTGGCAGCTATAAGCAGGCCTGAGACAAACAGCCCGATGAAGCCACAGCTGAAGCCTGTGTTGTAGAGGTTGTACCCCTGATGGAGCTGTAGCATGGATCCGGCAACACCTGGAAGGATGAAGCCTGCCACCAGGGCGCTGACTATCCCTATGGGTATGGAAAGGACAAGGGGCAAGCCCACCTCAAACATGATGAAGGTTACCACCGGCCCCAGGGCAGTTCCGAAGAGTGCTATGAGGCTGTAGGAGCCAAGGGTCTTGCGAGCCACGCTTGCAGCGATCCAGACGCCCCCTATGAGGGGAAGGGCATTGAGGGGAGTTTTTCCAAAGAAGCCGAAGCCTATCATGGTGAAGATGGCTGCTATGGTCGGCCCTGAAAGGCTTATCGCTGCAAAGAAGACGATGATAAGTCCTATCAGACCCACCAGAGCCGCATTGAACATGGCAGAGCCCGCACCCGCCTGGGTAAAGTCGTTGATCAGGCGAGCACCTCTGGTCTGGAGGTGCAAGAATCCCTGTAATGCCTGAGAAGGCCCATCAAGGGCCAATCCAGTCACGGCCAATCCCAAGATAAAGATGAGCATGATCGTATATAGGCTTTTTTCGGTGCGTTCCATCTGTGGCCCCTTTGTCGTATGCGATCGGATACTTGCATGCTAAAGGCAAACGGAGTGACGCGCAAGAAGTTTCCTGTAGGAAAGAACCACTGTCTCTACATCCTTCCCAGTGAAATGCAGTTCCTTCCCTTTTGCTTGCTCTGGTACATCAGAAGATCAGCCATATGGATGATTGTTTCCTTTGGAACAGGTTTGTCAACAATGACAGCTCCAATGGAGACAGTGACCTGGACGGTCGTCGTATCCAGCTGCAAGGATGATGATTCTACAAGCATCCGTATGCGCTCGGAGACTTGCTCCAGATTCTTGCTTCCAATAGGTGAGAAGACTACGAGAAATTCCTCTCCTCCCCATCGGGATACAAGGTCTTCTGCACCTACGGCATTCGTCATGCTTCTGGTCGTCATCTGGATGACCTGATCGCCGATATCGTGACCAAAGGTGTCATTCACTGCCTTGAAATAGTCGATATCGACCATGGCTACTGCGAATGGAACCTGGAACTTTTCTAGCTCTACCAGTTTGCTTGAGAGGAAATTTTCTGTATATCGCCTATTTGAGAGCCCTGTGAGTTGGTCCGTCATAGCGAGAACCTTCAGTTCCTCAATGTCATGCTGCAGTTCGGAAGGTCTCTTCTTCTCGGTGAACAGCTCTATAGCACCGATAATTTTCCCTTTGTCAGAGGTGGGAAACGTTCTGACTACGACAGGGACCCTGTGACCTTTTTTATGGTGCAAATAGACTGAGGCCTCACGTTTGAGACCGTCATCCATGGTTTTGTGGAGGGGACACTCGGTTTTGCATAGTTGTGTTCCAGCCTCGTCAACATGATTGAGTATGTTGTCATAGCAGTGGCTATCAAGAACCTCTGCTGCACTGAACCCGGTTATCTCTTCTGCATAATTGTTCCAGAAAGTGATTTTTCGGCTCGTGTCCACAAAGTAGACCCCTTCCTTGATGAATTGCAAAATCTCTCTGTAGATCGCGTTCTTATCCATGTGCTCCCATCCCCTTACCTTTTGCCTGCTACAACATTGGGGGCTCGCCTGGAGAAAGTCAACTGAGATGGAATACATATTTTTGTAGCTGGGATTAGATACGTGGTGGTTGTACACCAGAATGAGGTGCCTTTACGCGTTGTCAGTAAAAAACCGGAAGATTTTTACTCGTTGTATGGATGTTTGCTATGGGGCTTCAATGGCAGACTCTCTCCAGCTGTGAGGCTGCAGAAAGTCTGTTCTGCAGAGGAAAACTCTTTAGAATCGAATATCCAGATTCCCACTCACTGTGGATAGCTTGGCCATCGCTTCTTTGTTCCCCTTGCCGGCAAGAGAGGGAGAGCCCTCTTGCCTCTGATTGTTGAAAAGGATGGATCCACTTATCTTGGAGGCACGGATATCCAGGTCCGCAGTCTTGCTCAAATCCAGCTCAAGACCACCACTGGTGGAGGAACCTTCCAGCCTCCCTCCTGAAAGGATCTGCACCGCTGCCTCTATATCACCACTGGTTGTGTGTAACGAGATGTTCTTGCCTTCCAAGCTGTCTACTTCGAAATCACCGCTGATGGAGCCAAAATAGAGCACCCCTTTGCTTTTTGCAGAGTACCCGCTGACATCACCGCTGGTTGTCTTGATGGAAAGTTCCTCTTTTCCCGTGAGATTGAGCATATCGACATCACCGCTGATGCTGCCGAGCAGGATCCTCTCTGCCTCAAGATCTTGCATGAAAAGGATGTCCCCACTGGCTGTCTTGATATCCAGCTGGCCAAGGGATGCATGAGGCAAGGTGACAAGCAAAGGGGTTGCCTGGCTGTTGAAAAAGTTGAGGAAACCTCTGGAGAGGGGAGAGACAACAATGGACAACTCCTTGCCGTCTTGTACTGTCTTCAGATATTTCCTGTCATTCTCCCCAATACTGACCGAAGCCTCCTTGATTTTTGGATCTACAGCTATGACCACATCAGTGCTTACTGTGGCAATAGCCAGCGAATCAGATGGAGCAAAGGAGTAGGACTGCTCAGCCCTGTTCTCCTTGCCACGTTTCTGCCATACAAAGTCCATGGAGAAGAGGATTGCGATGATGCTGACCAGTATGATAAGGAAAATCTTATTGGCTTTGGTATCCTTGAGCATGCTACTTCCCTTTGTGGAATCTGTCGTCCCAGTCACGTTCCTTATTGAACATATCGTTCTCCATCTTCTCTACCTTCTTCTTCAAACGGTCGTACTCGGCCTGCAGATCCTCATCATCCTGGCGGTCTGTCCTAGGCTTGTAGTACTCGCCTTCAAAGGTCTGTGACCCTGGGTTCATCGGGATGATGAGAGCTGCCGCCAGGTAGATAAGTGCTCCTGGGAATACCCCCGTTGAGAGCACGACCAAAAATATGATGAGCCGTACCATGTCCGGATTCAAGTCACGCCACTCAGCCAAGCCTGTGGCTACTCCGAAGACTTTTCCTCGTGGTGATCTGTAGAGTTTTTTTGTTGCCATACCAATCATTCCTTATATTCCTTTTCGTCTGCCTTACGGCTTTTCATAATCGTCTCAATATTTTCAAGGCGCTGTTGAAGGTCCTCAATGCCCTTTTTCAACAACTCCCTCTGAGCTTCCTTGCTGGGCCCTGCCATTGAGGAAAGATCAAAGTCGTCATCATCCTTTGACCGTTTTCTCTTTTTCTGCTTTGGATTATATCCACTATAGGTCCCAGGTGGATAGCCGCTCTCCATCTCCCGCATCCTCAGGGCCGCATCCATCTTTCTCTTCTGCATCTTAAACTTCTCGTCGATGGTGGAGATGATGATGATAAAGGCGAAGATGACTATCAGAATAAATACCGCTTCCATGCATTGACTCCCTTCTCAATCAGAGGCCCGCACGTTTGCGGAGGTCTGCTATTTCAGCATCGATATCGTCCATTTCCTCAAGGTCCTTGAACTTCTCATCAAGTGAACTGGATTTGTAGCTGTTCAGATCGTTGTTTGCTCTCATCCGGTCAATCTTCTCTTCCATGTCTGCAAACCGATCATGGGTAGCCTCTTCTGCTGCACGGCGCAAGGTTTCCTGGGCCGCCTGCTCCTCTCGGGCACGTTTGGCACGTTCAACCATTATCTTGTACTTCTGCTTGACCGATACCAGCTTCTCTTCGATCTGGTTGATCTCGTCCTTGCTTACCTTGATCGTCTCATCGGCAACCTTAAGGTCTTGGGCGAGTTGCTCCATGGCTTCAAGTGCCTTTTTCTTCTCGATCAAGGCCTCTCTTGCAAGGTCTTCACGGTCTTTGCTTATCGCAAGCTCGGCTCTGCTCTGCCACCGGTTGACAGCACTCTGGCTTTCCTTGTAGAGGCGTTCGCTCTTCGCCCTTCCTGCCATTTTGGCAGCGCAGGAGCTTTTGAGCTCGATCAGGGTATCTTCCATCTCCTGCATCATCAGCTTGATCATCTTCTCAGGGTCTTCAGCCTTATCGAGAAGCGAGTTGATGTTAGCATTAACAATATCTAAGAATCTTGAAAAAACTCCCATAGTATTCTCCTTTGGTGGTAGCACCACATGGTATTCTATATAGTAATATGCAGAAAGCATGCCAATTATCGAGGACAAGAATAAAAGGGTGTAAAGCCTTTGCACACGCGACATAGACCCGTATTACTTCCTTGTTCCTGATTTGTGTGATATCTTGAAGTTGGTAAAACCTGCCAACTATGGCACATTTTACCATAAGGGGAGTGACCGATGGAAAACAATCAAGCTGCATATAGTCAGCAACTATTGGGCGAGAGTGAAGTCTTTCTCGACTTTCAGGGCCAGCTCAGCCGGGTAGCAAAGGTCAACCGGTCGGTCCTGTTGGTGGGAGAGAGAGGAAGTGGAAAGGAAGGGGCAGCCCGCAGGCTTCACTTCCTTTCACCCCGGTGGCAACATGCCTTGGTAACGGTCAACTGTGCAGCCCTTCCTCCTTCTTTGATAGAGACAGAGCTGTTCGGCTATGAGCAAGGTGCTTTCACGGGAGCACAGAAGACCCGAAAAGGGCGGTTTGAGGAGGCTGAAGGGGGAACCCTCTTCCTTGATGAGATAGGTCTCATCCCCTTGGAAGTGCAGGAGAAGATACTCCGGGCTGTCGAGTACGGCTCCTTTGAGCGGGTAGGCTCATCTGTCACCCACGAAGTTGATGTAAGGATCATAGGGGCCACCAATAC
>CAYMRN010000096.1:0-6445 GCA_964392855.1 uncultured Sphaerochaeta sp. | reverse complement strand
TGGGGAGAGGATCATCCAAAGGTGCATGGACAGGGTTGTAGTGCAGAACCCCCCTGCCCATCCCCTCACTGATGAGCAGTTTGATGAACTCTACTCCTTTCCCTTTACCTTGGACGCCCACCCTGACTATCAGAAAATGGGAGGCATACCCGCATTGGAAGAGGTACGCTTCTCCATCACCAGCAATCGTGGATGCTATGGCTCCTGCTCTTTCTGTGCGATCACCAGCCACCAGGGTCGGATGATACAGACCCGAAGCAAAGAGTCCCTCGTACGGGAAGCCCAACGGATGGTCAGACACCCCTCCTTCAAGGGGTATATCCATGACCTTGGAGGGCCGACGGCAAACTTCCAAGGGGTGGCTTGTGACAAGCAGGAGATCTATGGCCCCTGCCCCACCAAGGAGTGTCTCTGGCCAGAGCCCTGTGACAATCTCAAAGACTCCCACGAACGATACCTCTCTATCCTGGAGGCCCTTGAGGCGGTCCCTGGGGTAAAGAAGGTCTTTATCCGTTCGGGTATCCGCTATGACTACCTCTTGGAGGTTGCAAGCGAAAAGACCCGAAGACGTTTCATGAACCACCTGGTGCTCAAGAATGTGAGCGGCCAGCTCAAGGTTGCGCCCGAACATGTCGAGGCCCAGGTCCTCGATGCGATGGGAAAACCCAAGGCTGAGCTGTACGAGAGGTTCAGCACCCTCTATAAAGAGACCAATGAGGATATGGGGAAAAAGCAGTTCCTCATTCCCTATTTCATAGCTGCACATCCAGGCAGCACACTGGACAGTGCCATTGAACTCGCCCTGTATATGCACAGGACAGGCTTTATACCAGACCAGGTCCAGGAGTTTTATCCTACTCCCGGGACAGTCTCCACCTGTATGTATTATACAGGACTAGACCCTAGGCCACAAAAAAACTATGCTCCCGTCTACATCCCCAAGGGAAGGGAACGCCACCTGCAGAGGGCACTGCTGCAGTATGACAAGGCCGAAAACCGCATGATGGTCATTGAGGCCTTGGAAAAAGCCAACAGAAAGGAGTTGTCAAGAGTGCTTTTGACAAAACGATACAGCTTGTGAAGCCCCAATTAGATAACCGCAAAGATTTTTTCCGGAAGATGTTTTCCATAGCACTTCCGGTAGTCTTCCAAGGCCTTTTGACCAACTCCCTCTCATTTGTCGACACCCTGATGATCGGGCAGCTCGGCGAGAAGGCCATAGCTGCCGTAGGGCTGGCCAACCAGATGTTCTTCCTTATCAGCCTCCTCTTTTTTGGAATCTCCAGCGGTTCCTCCATCTTCCTCTCACAGTTCTGGGGCGCAAGAAACGAAAAGGACATACAGATGGTGATGGGCCTCTCTGCAACAGCCGCCTTTTTCGGGGCGTTGTTTGCTGCTCTCGTCTCATTTTTTCTTCCAACCCAGCTGATGCATATATTCACCTATGACGCTGTTGTGGTGAGCTTTGGCGTCTCCTATCTCAAGATTGTGGCGATAAGTTACATATTTACAGCGATAAGCAACGTCCTCTCAACCGCCCTTCGGGTAATTGGGCATGCAAAGATTCCTCTGGGAGTTGCGCTTTTCTCGCTCACCATGAATGCGATAGGCAACTACCTCCTCATCTTCGGTGTCGGCCCGTTCCCTGAACTTGGGGTAGCGGGTGCAGCCATAGCTACGGCCATCAGCCGTTTGGCGGAGGTGGCCCTCCTCTTGTACATCACATATAGGAAGCACCCAGTCATTGCTATCAAAAACAGGACAGCCTTCTCGTGGGACAAGGCTTTTCTGCGTATCATAGTCCCAACCAGCCTACCAGTGATTTTCAACGAGATGCTTTGGTCCCTGGGCATGACCACCTATAAGATTGCCTTCAGCAAGATAGGTATCAGCGCCTTGGCCGCTGTCAACGTCAATGAAGCCATTGCCAACCTTTTCTTTGTCGCGATGATGGGGGTCAGCAACGCTACGCTGATCATGATCGGGATAAAGATTGGGGAAGGGAGGACCGACTTGGCAAGACTCTATGCCAAACGGTTCACCATCATAGCCCTTATCGCCGGTATTGGGGCTGGCTTGATGCAGGCACTCATGGCTCCCTGGTTTGCAACACTCTTCAATATAACCGCCGAGGTAAGGCGGACAGCTATCCTTTGCCTCTTGGTAAACTCCCTGCTGCTCCCCATCAAGAGCATCAACATGTCAGTCATCGTTGGAACCCTCAGAGCAGGTGGGGATACACGATTCTCGATGTTTGCGGAGATGTTTGGCGTCTGGGCGGTTGGGGTTCCCCTGGCCTTCTTTGGTGTCCTGGTCCTGCACTTGAACATCTATCAGGTATACATGCTCCTGGGCATGGAGGAGCTGACCAAACTTGTCTTGGGTTTGGTCCGACTGAAACGAGGCAAGTGGATCACCGACCTGACCACTGTTCATTGACCTATTGCCCATATGCCCGTATATTTAGGGTAAGAGAGAGGGCATTGAATGGTTATTCGAACAGTTCTCACAAACGGTACTGTAGTCACCGGCTACGCAAAACTCAAGAATTGCGCTTTGTATATAAATGAAGAGGGCCTTATTGGTGATATCTTCAATATGCGACGATTCGAGGAGAAAAAATTCCCCCCCGACACCCTGATGATCGACATGGGCGGCAGCTATGTAATGCCGGGCTTCATTGACTCCCACCTGCATGGGATCGGGGGTCATGGGACTGAGGATTGTGACCCTAAGGCCATCCTTGCAATGAGCGAAAGACTCGCCGATTTCGGAGTCTCCGCCTTTATGCCCACCGTCTATACAGACGAGCTGGATGTCATGCTTGCCAGTACCAAGGCGATAGTCCAGGCTATGGGCAAGGAGAAAGGTGCCAAGATCATGGGGATAAACCTGGAAGGTCCCTTCATCTCCTTTGCCCGCATAGGAGCCCAGAACCCCAAAGGGGTGCAACCTGTCAACCTGGATGTCTTTAACCAGCTCATAGATGCAGGAGAAGGTAAGGTTATCTGCATGACAGTGGCCCCAGAACTCAAAAACATGCGCGAACTCGCCTTGTTGGCCCGTGAAAGGAACATCGTTCTGCTTGCCGGACATACTGATGCTACCTATGAGAACATCATGGAAGGCATGCAGTGCGGCATCTTCCACTCCACCCATTTCTTCAATGCAATGAGCCGTCTGCACCATCGTAACCCCGGTACGGTAGGAGCGATCCTGATCCAGCGGGACATGCAGTGCGAAATCATCTGTGATGGGGTGCACGTCCATCCGGAGCTGGTGAAGATGCTTCTCAGGGAGAAGCCCCTGGATAACATCGTCATGATAACAGACTCCCTGAGGCCGACCAAACAGAGGTCCGGGCCCAAGTCGGCAAATGGGATCCCCTGCATCGTCGGCCCTGAAGGATCGTTTGTCAGCATTGAAGATCCCACCTTGTTCCTTGGTTCCGCCCTTACCATGCTACAGGGATTCAGAAATGCCATCGAGTGGGAAATCCCCATCCAACAGGCTTCCCAGATGTCCTCAACCAACCCCGCAAGAATCTACGGATTCAGCAAGCAGGGGATGCTGGTCCCGGGCTACAAGGCAGACATTGTAGTGCTGGATGAGAACCTTCAGATGAAGGGACTGTTCATCGACGGAGAACTTATTCGCGATCGTTTCGCATAAACCAACCAAGGAGCCACATACATGCAACCACTGTTTGAAGGTTTGAAAAACCAAAACCTCTGGAACTATTTTTATGAAATCTCGCAGATCCCTAGAGAGTCAGGCAATGAGGAAGGGGTGCGCCAATACCTTTTGCAATTCGCAAAGGAACACTCCCTGGAGGCCATCGTCGATACCATAGGAAATGTCATTCTTCGCAAGAAGGCCTCCTCTGGATATGAAAACCGTCCTTCTGTAGCTTTGCAGGGACATATGGATATGGTCTGCGTCAAGACAGAGGATAGTGAACACGACTTTTTTACAGACCCCATCACCTTAGTGCGTGAGGGAGATATGCTACGTGCCAAGGACACCACCTTAGGTGGGGACAATGGCATAGCCATGGCCATGGCCATGGACATACTCTCGGACAAAACAGCAGAACACGGCCCCTTGGAAGCTATCTTTACCGTAAGCGAGGAGACAGGGCTCACCGGAGCCTTCAACATCGAGGCAGACCTCATCCAGAGCAGGCTTCTGATAAACTTGGACAGTGAGGAGGAAGGGGTGCTCTACATAGGGTGTGCAGGAGGTATTGAGGTCGACGCCTCACTCAAGGCAGATATGCATGCTATCCCTTCTGACTACGAAGCTTTTACCCTTACAGCAAGCGGCATGCTTGGCGGGCACAGCGGTGGGGAGATCCACAAGCAAAGGGGCAATGCCATCAAGGCCGCAGCAAGGGCCCTCTCCTCTGTAGAGACAAAGATGCTATTCTCCGCTGCAGGAGGGAGCAAACGCAATGTCATCCCCTCCCTATGCACCATTGGCTTCGCCTCTCCTGCTTCTGGGGCAAAAGCCATTGAAGAGGCTGTGCTCAAGTGTTCCCAGGAGCTGCAGGAGGAGTACTCGGTCAGCGACCCTGGCATCAGGGTAGACCTTGCCAAGGTTGATAAGCCCAAGAAGGCTCTCTCGGCAAAACAGAGCGAGGCCTTCATCAGAAGCCTCTATATCGCCCCCCATGGGGTCGATGCAATGAGCATGACCATAGAAGGGGTCGTGGAGACCTCCTCCAACCTTGCAATTCTGGAATTCTCCGAAGGGGTGTTCTCGGTCACCAGCAGCCACAGGTCTTCCATCCTCTCCTCCCGTGATGACATTGCCCGCAGGATGGGCGAGGCCATGAAGAGCGGAGGCTCCACTGTCAGGTATGTGGGGGCCTACCCCTCTTGGAAGCCTAATCCAAACTCAGAGCTCACCAAGTTCTGTGCCAAGGCATATGAAGAGTACGCAGGAAAGAAGCCGCATATCACAGCCATCCATGCAGGCCTTGAGTGTGGCATCATAAACAGCAGGGTCCCTGGTATGGACTCGGTCTCCTTCGGTCCTGATATGTTTGATGTGCACTCGGTCAAGGAGCGGCTATCGCTCTCCTCCGTTGAGAGGGTCATGGGCTTTATGCGCCATCTGCTCTCGATCATAGAGTGAGATGAAGCGAAAGCCGGTAATAGGGATAGCAGGGACACTGGGCCCTGCTCCCCCATCCTCAGCTTTCAGAGAAGTCCGGCGTGATTTCACCAATGAGGCGTACACTTCGGCCCTAGTGGCGGCAGGAGCCCTGCCGATAGTTCTCCCTTCCCTCCTCTCGGAGGTGGAAGGGTTGCTCGCCCTGTGTGACGGCATCCTGCTTCCTGGGGGATTTGACATCGATCCTGATCTCTATGGGGAGGATAGGTCCCCTCTTTGCGAAAAGGTGGAGAGGGACTCTGACCTGTTTCAGCTGAAGGTGCTTGGCTCTGCCCATGAAAAAGGCATCCCGGTGCTAGGTATCTGCAAGGGATGCCAGATGATCAACATATACTATGGGGGGACGCTCTACCAGGACCTCTCCCTCAGTGGGGAGAGAGGGACCATCCATGCCCAAGGCAAAAACGATGACCCCCTTTTCCATACGGTAATGAGTCCAAGCTCCACCGTCTCTTCAGCTGCACTACCTTGGAGGTGAACTCGTTTCACCACCAAGGTATCGCAAAGCTAGGCAGGGGCTTGAGAGCCACAGCCCTCTGTGATGATGGATTCATCGAAGCCATCGAGAGATCTGAAGGGCCCTGGTGTATAGGAGTGCAGTGGCACCCTGAGGCCATGATGATGGCCTCAAAGGAGATGTTGCCGCTGTTTACAGCGTTCGTAGAGGCATCTAGGCCTCTTTTATCTGACGGGCCATCTCCTTAGCCATCTCATACGCACGTCGTTTGTCCTCTTCGGAGGCAGCGCCCTGATACTCTACAACCCCCACACACTCAAGCTTCATGGCGTCGGTGAAGACATCAAACTGCTTTTGTGCCCCACCAGACCAGCCATAGGATCCGAAGCGCATGGTCTTGCGTCCCTTCACATGGCTACGCTCAAAAAGATCGAGGAGGTGGTACATCGGAGGGAACATCTTGTACTCATAGGTGGGCATGCCTATGACCAACCCTTCTGAACGCCAGACCTTCTCAAGGACAAAGGATGCATGGGTCTGGGGAATTTCCAGGACGTGGACTGGCAGGCCCTCACTTTGGGCCCCTTCGACAATATGGGGGACCAAGGCTGCAGTATTGCCATACATGCTGGACCAGACTACGGTAATCTCCTTCTCCCTAGGGCCGTCCATATAGGTGGCCAGGGTCTTGTACCAGTTGACGATCTTCAGCGGCTCATCCCTCCAGACAACACCGTGGCTTGGGGCTATCTGCTTGATGGGCAGCCCATCGAGCTTGGCAATGCCCCTCAGCACAAAGGAGGAGAATGA
>CAYMRN010000095.1:0-6464 GCA_964392855.1 uncultured Sphaerochaeta sp. | reverse complement strand
GTTTGACCTTGAGGAGGTAGTGGTGGACCATGGGCATGCCGTTGTAGGTATCATAGGCTCTGGCATCATGCAGGACAGCTCTGTCATTGCTAAGAGTACCACAGCCCTGGCTAAGGACAAGATTGAGCTAAATTTCTTTAACTATGGTTCCTCTGATACCTCCATCCTGATAGGGGTGAACAGCGACCAGGCTCAGGATGCCGTGAAGTGCCTCTACAAGGCTTTGTTCTAGAGAACAAAGCCTTGTAGTACGTTCCATGATAAGATTCCGAATTAGGAAGGGTATGTATAAAATTACTGTACAACCGATGCATAATCTTGTTTGTCTTGGGGCAATGGAGTACTGTGCAAAGAAATGAATCTCATCATCACGAAACGTACATATGCAATACTAATTTTTTGAGGGTATCCTAGTGTTTTCACGAGAATCAATATTGTTGGCCTTGCTCATTTTTGTTGCCCGTGTCTTTGATGTCTCCTTAGGGACTTTGCGACATGCTATGATTGTCCGGTCCAAACGGGCAATTACTTTTGGCATAGCCTTTTTTGAGTCCCTTATCTGGGTGTTTGCCGTTTCCAAGGTGCTCACCAACCTCAGCGACCCCCTGACTGCATTTGCCTATGCCCTGGGCTTTGCCTCAGGCACATTTGTCGGGATCACCTTGGAGAGCGTTCTCAAGATAGGTGAGCAGGTGGTGAAAGTCTTCAGCGTCAAGGGAAGGGAAGTGGCCAAGCAACTCAGGGGTGACGGCTACCGTGTAACTGAATTTTCAGGCCAAGGCCGCGATAGCGAGGTCATCCTTCTCTTTGTCCAGGTACGACGAAGGGAAGCCAAGAAGGTGCTCAAGATTGCAAGGGGTATTGATAAGCAGTGTTTTCTTGTAGTGGAGGATATCAAGTATGTCGACAGCGCCCAAATGTGAGGCGTATGAATATCTTACCTAGCAAACAGGTTGGCTGTCCCAGGTTGATCCTCCAAGAAGATTTACCAGTAGCTATGCTATACGTGCCTACAATGTAAAAAACCGGTTCATTTGAACCGGTTTTTTGCTTAGGGAAGGATCCTTACTTTACAAGCTTGATGACCTGTTCAGTATCAAGGTCAAAGAACTTGACTTTTGCCATATCAGGGATCAGGTAGATCTTGCTGTCAACCTTGGGGATTACTGTCGGGTCGATCTTTCCGATGACCTGGCTCTTGGAGGTTGCAATATAGACGTGGGTCTCGGAACCGAGGGGCTCTACAACACTTACACGGCCATTGATGGTCTCCCCATCCTTTTCAGCATGGCTGAACTTCACATCTTCAGGACGAATACCAAAGGTTACGCTCTTGCCTACATAGGGGGTGAGCATCTTCTTCTGCTCAGCATTCAGCTTCAAGCGGAATGTCCCTTCATTGGCGTAGAGATCAGATCCATCTGCTTCAATGGCTGTCTCTAGGAAGTTCATCGGCGGTGAGCCAATGAACCCAGCGACAAACTTGTTCTGGGGATCGTTGTACAAGGGCAAAGGACCACCAATTTGCTGGATGACACCGAACTTCATGACAACAATGACGTCAGCCATGGTTAGGGCTTCAACCTGATCATGGGTAACATAGATCATCGTAGCTTTCAGGCGGCTGTGCAGTGAGGAGATCTCAGCACGCATCTGGACACGAAGCTTTGCATCCAGGTTCGATAGGGGTTCGTCAAAGAGGAATACCTTTGGCTTGCGTACAATTGCACGACCAACAGCAACACGCTGTCTCTGTCCACCGGAAAGGGCTTTGGGCTTTCTTTCAAGCAGTTCTTCAATCTCAAGGATCTTGGCAGCTTCACGTACACGTTGATCAATTTCTTCCTTGGGGAATTTTCGAATCTTAAGACCGAATGCCATGTTGTCATACACGGTCATGTGGGGATACAGGGCATAGTTCTGGAAAACCATTGCGATGTCTCTGTCTTTAGGGGGAACGTCGTTGACAAGCTTGTCGTCGATGTAGAGCTCCCCGCTGGTGATGTCTTCAAGTCCAGCGATCATGCGAAGTGTTGTGGATTTACCACAACCCGAAGGTCCAACCAAGACTACAAAGTCCCGGTCCTTGATGTCGATGTTTACATTATCGACAGCTTTGACGTTCCCGTCATACACCTTGCTGATGTTTTTCAGTTGTACAGTGGCCATAATGCCTCCAATTTATTTTATCTAAGAATAACTCTAACCCACCAAAGGGTGTATGTCAAATTATTTAGCAGAATCAAAATCAAGAAAATTAGTAAAATCTTATACTGTATATAAAAGACAAATAAAGAAAATACATAAACAGGTATGCCCCTCAGCAACTCAACCACATTTTTGGCAAAAGGAAATATTTTGGATACCAAAGGGAGCAGGAAGCAAACAATTGTCTCTCTCCTCCTGTTAGTTATTTACACTTTTGCCTTTCTTTGGTACTATTCACCCAATGCGCTAGTAGCACAATGGTAGTGCTCGTGCTTCCCAAGCATGAGACGAGGGTTCGATTCCCTTCTAGCGCTTTGAAGGCCCACAATAGTCAGATTGTGGGCCTTCACTCTGTTTGCCTGCCTAAGAGGCGTGAGGCGTCCAGTTCTCCTGGTTTTACGTGGTCATGTGAAAAACAAAGAAACAACGAAGCACAGAAAAAACAGCAAGGAAAGAGGTACAAGAATGGGGTCAGATGCTTTGCACCTGACCCCTAAGCCTACGTTGTTTGGTTTGCTTTACTTGAAGCAGACGATTGCCTTGGGCTCCAGGACACGGAAGGTAAAGGACTCTGTTGCGAACAGTGTCAGCTCCTTAGTGTCATGGGACTCGTAGCCAAGGGCGAAGTCCTGACCGATGGTCAGTTCAAGGTCATCGCTGTCATAGGGCACAAGGATTGCCCCTTCCACCGTACTCGCAAAGACAACCTTGCTTCCTAGCATTCTCTCAACCCGTTCGATAAGGGGCATGCCATGTCCCTCCTTATGAAGGGCGATCCATCCGGCAGATCCTACGATAAGGGAGTAGGGGCCGTTGATGTGGCTTTTCTCCATCTCCATGACGGCCTTGGTCAGGGAGGTAAGGATGTCGTTAGCGTTATCTCCAAGAGTCAGTGTCTTATGCCCAGAGGCCTCTTTCAGGCCTTTGATGCCGCCGGCAGCATAGCTGTTGTAGATTGCGTTCTCTTCAAAGAGGGCAAGTTTTTCAACCGCAGCATCAAGGCTGTCAAAGTCAATGTCCTTGGCGCCTCGTGCAAGGTTGTCCACCTCCCAGCGGTTGAGGGTAAAACGCACCCTGGCTTCTGTGAGGGGTTTCAGCGTATAGGTTCCGGCCTTTACATCACCATCATCACAGAGGGTGAGCCTTCCTTCATTTACTGCTGCAAAATCGAGGCCTTTGGGCCCTTGTACGTTTACTACTTTTCGTGCGGTAAGGCGGGAAAGCAGTACTTCCTTTGCTCGTTTTTCTATTTCACTCCAGCCTTCAGCTGTAAGTGGTGCTAAGTCTCGTTTAAACATATCCATAAAGAAATCCTCCTAGGTTATGCATTGTATGGGTGTTCTAGTTTTTCAGGTTGCCGATGGTCATGCCTGATTTCGATCGTACAGGGGTCTGCGATCTACCTGCACCTGTTGCCTGCTCTTCAACTTCAAGCAAAGACCCTTCTGTGAAGAGGTAGGTTTTCATATCCTCATCAAATCCAGCCATGTTTCTTCTCAGCCATTCGAAGGTCATCACGGCGTGTTCGATCTCTTCGTCACGGTTATGCGCCATGATATCTTTTAGTTCTTGGTCTGTTGTTGTGTTGACGCGCTGATTGTACCAATCGATCGCTTCAAGCTCCTCGCGTAAGCTGGCAATTGCCCTCGAGATATCTCGGGTCTTTTCATCGATCACGTCATACGGTTCAGAATAAGCCATAAAATTCCTCCTACAGGTATTGGTCTTACTACTAATAATACTCAAGGTTTGGCAATAAAGAAAGGGTGGGGTTCAGGCTAGCTGAAAAGAAAGGGAAGAAGAAACTGAAGGATACCATCGCTAGAAGAACTTGTAAGGAGGTGTTCAGCCAGGCGTTACTAGGAAATATTTGTCCTGGACGGAGCGGTCTTTCTCCGGTTTGAGGAAAAGATTCATTTGTAAGTCTCCAACAACCCATTTGTCTTGTTTTAAAACACCTATGAAATATTAGTATTTTGTTTACTAGTGCTTAAAGCATGGTTTACTTGGCTAAAAGATTATTTATAGTCTCCTAAATGAGACTAAATCCTTAATGATTTATTGCCCAATGTGTATTATACTTATATATGAAGTTGCTCCTAACATTGTACTCTTGGAGGATGTTTATGGCCCTGAAGTTTAAGACCATTCTTACGCAATTGCAGATGAAGATCATTTCTGGCGAGTGGAGTGAAGGTTTTAAGATGCCGACTGAGATGGAGCTGTGTGAACACTATGGGGTTTCCCGGGTAACCATCAGGAGGGCTCTTGGCGAGCTTGTTGCCAATGGGTACATCACAAGGACACGGGGGCGAGGCTCATTTGTCCTGTTTAACAGGGAGCTTGTTGACCTAAGCTATTTTCGTAGCGTAGACACCGATAATGCGATCAGAGGCAGGTATAAGATTCTGCTCAAGGAAAAGCTGTTTGCTACAGCTATAGACCGGCAGCAGATGGCATTTGATGAGCTGCATGCCAACAATACCATCTGGCATATAAGAAGCCTGCATATGGTAGGTGATAAAGCAACAGTCTTGAGTGATTACTACATATCTGACAGGTTTTCCAAGCCGCTGCTTCAGATTGGAGAGTACAGCGACAGATCCATTTTTGATGTTCTCAGCGAATACAGTGGCCAGAGATGTTATTTTTCCAGGGGTAAGGTGGGTGCAATAAGTCCGAATGAGGAGATATGCAACCACCTCCAGCTCGATCCTCGTTCAGCCAACTTGTGGTGCCGGGGTGTGTGCGTCCTTGATGACGGTACGGTGGTGGGCCGGTGCACAAAGATTTTCGATGGCCTGATCTATGAGTTTTCCCTGGAATCATCCTATTTTTCAGAACCTAAGGCCCTATGCTAACCAGAGGCTCCCTTTGATTTTCAAAAAATATCAGCTTCGATCGTTGTCCTAGTCACTTTTACGTACAAAGTGACTGTTTGGGCATGGTTATTCATTGTGTTTTCCTGACATCCCAAGTATACATGTAAAGTAAACAAATATTTTAGCCTGTATCATTGATTTGGAGTGAATAACCATGCAAAGAACCATCGTTACCATGTTGCATACTGCAGCCACGAAATATGGAAACAGGGCATATACCAACACCAGGATGGAAGAGGGATGGGTCCCCAGCTCATTTGCCCAGACAGATGCCTTTTCCGATTCTGTTGCTGCGTATCTTCTCTCTGGGGGCTTTAAGCCTGAACAAAGTGTCGGAATCCTCAGTGAAGGCAAAAGCTCCTGGGTAACCCTTGAGTTGGGAGTCATCAAGGCAAGGGGCATAAGTGTACCCCTTTCCATCAAGCTGACACCAGAAGAGATTGCATTCAGGATCAACCACAGTGAAGCCCACGCCATAGCCATAAGCAGCAATACCCTTGCAAACACCATAAAGGCCCTTCCTTTTTTTGACCATAAGGTCTTGTTCATCTATCTGGATGAGATGGATGAGAGACTGGAGAAACAGGTTGCAGAGGCAGATTGGAAAGAGGGCGTGGATTATGTGACTTGGGGTGGGATGCTCAGCTCTGGTGACGAAGCTTTGAAGAAAGACCCTACCCTGGTAAAGAAGGCAGAAGAGGAAATTGATGAGCATGATACCATCAACATCTGCTATACCAGTGGCACCACTGGCAATCCTAAGGGGATCATGCTCACCCACCTGAACTATTGGACCAATAGCCATGACGCCATCGACCTGTTCAAGCTCGCTGATGCCGAACTGGAGACGTTGGTTGTCCTGCCTGTTGACCACTCCTTTGCCCATACTGTAGGTATCTACACAGCACTGTTACGGGGCATCACCCTCCATTTTGTGGATTCTCGTGGGTCCAATGCCGCCATTATCCGTAATTTCCCCAAGAACCTGGTGGAGTTGGAGCCTTCCTTTATCATGACCGTCCCATCCATCACTGGAAACTTCATGAAGAAGATGACCCAGGGCATCCACCAGAAAGGACCTTTTATTGAAGGCATTTTCAACCGTGGATTGGAGGCAGGAATCCTGCGCAATGGCGATGGATTCCGCCGGCCCGGTGCCTGGGTACAGATAAAGACCTGGCCTGCGTACATGCTTGCCAATAAGCTGGTCTTCCCTAAGCTGCGTGCAATATTTGGCACCAAGATGCTCTACTGCGTAGGAGGGGGAGCACTCCTTGAAGCGAAACAGCAGAGGTTCTTTGCCGCCATCGGCATCCCTGTCTTCCAAGGCTACGGGCTTACGGAAGCTGCTCCCATCATCAGCAGCAACTCACC